>JAIDLO010000044.1 GCA_029050995.1 Eubacterium sp.
TATCTGCCCATTGATGAATGTGTTTATGAATAAAAACGATCTATATGGGCGGAAAGGCATGGTTTATATGGATGAAAAAGAATTAAAGGCGTCAAAAAAGGCAAAGGTAAAGGGACTGCTTACAGAGGAGGAAATCAAAAAGAAAAAGGATAAAAAAACAAAAACAGCGCTTTCTATCTTTGTGCTTCTTCTTGCAGTTGGTCTTGGCGGAAATTGGTATTGGGAAAACAGCGATATTTCCTCAAAGATAAGCACTGTATCGGGCAATACGAAAACACTTGGCGAGGCTACATATGTTGATGCACCAACGGAGCTTGAAACCGAAGAACCAAGCGACTATTTTTCATCAGCAAGAATGGATCGCCAGAATGCAAGAGATTCAGCTTTGGAAAAGCTTCAGAAGGTAATAAGCGCAACAGACGAAAGCGAAGAAGCCCGCAAAGCAGCTTCAGAGAGCGTTGTCAGAATTTCAGCAAATATAGAAATTGAGAATAAAATTGAAACGCTTGTTCAGGCTAAGGGTGTTAAAAACTGTATTGCCGTTGTAAGTGAAGACGGTAAAAAAGTTGATGTTATCGTTGATGTTGAGGAATTAACGGATGAGATTATTCTTCAGATTAAAGAAATAGCTATGGCGCAGCTTGAGTGTACTTTTGAAAATGTTACCATTATACAATCAAATTAATTCTTGTATATTTATACTCCTTATGTTATAATACTTAAACAAGGAGGCAGATAATTATGGAAATTTCAAATCATAACTCCAAAGGTGGATTAGTAATATCCGAAGATGCTATTTCTACAATTGTTACAAATGCAGCAGGCGATGTTGATGGTGTTGTTGGCTTTTCAAACAGACCGGCTGATGTTGTGTCAACAATTAAAAAAGGAAGCTTAAAAGTAACAAGACCTGTCAGAGTTGTTCAGGAAGGGGACGATATTGATATAAGCTTATATATCAATATTGCAGTCGGCAAGAAAATTCAGCCTGTTGCCGAAGAAGTACAGAAAGCGGTTAAAGAGGCTGTTCAGAATATGACAAGTAAGCTTGTTTCAAAGGTTAATGTAATTATAGCCTCAGTTGAAGAACCACAAAACGAAGCAGAACCTACTGAAATTGAAGAGTGATGATTAAAAAATTCGGCTGAAAGTGTAATTATTTTCAGCCGCTTTTTTGTTGGAGGATATATGAATCGTAGCGAAATGAGAGAGCAGGCTTTTATCCTGCTTTTTGAAAAAGAATTTTTTAAGGACAAGCCAATGGAGGAAATTGAAGAAATCTTTTCTGAAAATGTTTCTCCGTTGTCTGATTATGCAAAGGAGCTTTTTGAAACAACCTATGCGCATATCAGCGAGCTTGATGAAATCATTGAAAAGTATTCTAATGGCTGGAAGCTTAACCGTATTCCAAAGGTTAATCTTTCTATTTTAAGACTTGCACTTGCTGAGATTATTTATATTGACAGCGTTCCTGAAAATGTTGCAATTAACGAAGCAGTTGAAATTGCAAAAAAATATTCGGGAAATGAAGATTATTCTTTCATCAATGGTATTCTCGGCAGTTATTCAAGGAGTAAATAATGTTTCTTGGATTTGATACAAGTAATTATACAACATCTGTTGCCTTTTTTGATGGTAAGAGAATCATACAGAAAAAGAAGCTGCTTGAAGTAAAAGCGGGCGAGCGTGGATTAAGACAGAGTGATGCAGTATTTCAGCATACTGTAAATATGCCGTCTTTGATTCAAGCGTTAACAGAAGAATGTGATTTTAATGCCGTTCAGGCTGTTGCGGTTAGTACACGCCCAAGAAATGTTGACGGAAGCTATATGCCTTGTTTCTTGGTTGGCGAAAGTAATGCTGTGTCCGTTTCTTCAATTGCAAAAGCGCCTATGTATAAAACCTCGCACCAGGTTGGTCATGTTTTAGCTGCTCTGTATTCAATTGAAAGGCTTGATTTAATAAACGAGCCTTTTGTTGCTTTTCATGTTTCGGGCGGAACAACAGAGGCTTTGCTTGTAACGCCTGATAATGATGAAATCATCAAGGCTGAGCTTATTGCTGAAAGCACGGATTTAAAAGCAGGACAGGCTATTGATAGAGCAGGTGTTATGATGGGCTTAAAATTCCCCTGCGGAGCAGAGCTTGATAAATTGGCTCAAAGCAGTGATAAAGAGTTTAAAATAAAGCCTTCAATGAAAGATTTGAATTGCTCCTTATCGGGTGTTGAAAATAAGGCAAAGAAAATGTTTGAAAGCAAGGAAAGTAATGAGGATATTGCAAAATTTGTTATATCCTTCATAGCTGAAACACTTTCAGAAATGACGCAGGGAATTCTTGATCAGTACGGAAAAATGCCTGTTGTTTTTGCGGGCGGTGTTTCCAGCAATTCAATATTAAGAGTAAAATTAGGAAAGAAATTCAATGCATATTTTGCAAAGCCCGAATTCAGCTGTGATAATGCGGCAGGTATTGCAATTTATGCATATTTAAAATCATTATGAATGTTATAACTGTTTCACAAGTTAATAGATATATTAAAGCATTACTTGATGAAAGTGCACCGCTTCGTAATATTTATATCAGCGGCGAAATTTCAAATTTTAAGCATTACTATGCCTCGGGGCATATGTATTTTACTTTAAAGGATGAAAACAGCCAGCTTAAAGCAGTTATGTTTTCTTCCAATGCTTCAAGGCTTAAATTTATGCCCGATAGCGGTATGAAGGTTATTTGCAGCGGAAGAATATCAGTTTACGAAAAAAGCGGAGAATATCAGCTTTATGTTGATGATATGCAGCCTGATGGTGTTGGTGCGCTCAATCTTGCTTTTGAACAGCTGAAAGAAAAGCTGTTTAACGAAGGTGTTTGCAGTGATGAAATCAAAAAGCCGCTTCCTCTTTTCCCCAAAAAAATCGGCGTTGCAACATCAGATATCGGCGCTGCCGTTGAAGATATAAAAAACATTACAGCAAGAAGATATCCTCTTGCCGAAATTGTTATCGCCCCTACAATTGTTCAGGGTGCTTCAGCTTCAGCTGATATCGTGAAATCTATTAAGCTTCTTGATTCTATACAGGATGTTGATGTTATCATTGTCGGACGAGGCGGTGGATCCATTGAGGATCTTTGGGCGTTTAATACGGAAGAGGTTGCCAGAGCTGTTATTGCCTGCAAAACGCCGATTGTTTCGGCAGTTGGGCATGAAACAGATTTTACAATATGCGATTTTGTTGCTGATTTAAGAGCGCCTACGCCAAGTGCCGCAGCAGAGCTTGTTTGCCCCGACATGAATAATTTGGCTAATGAGCTTTCTATACTAAAAAGCAGTTTGAATAATTATATAAATATCCTTGTTGATGATCAGATGCAGTATGTTTCGGAATTGGCGCATTCTCCTATGCTTTTGAACTATGATGCCGTAATTGAAGCATATAAGGATAATGTTGATGTTCTTGAAACAAGGCTTGCGGATTGTTTGTCTTATACTATAGAAAATAAAGGTTTTAGGCTTTCTGCTCTTGCAGGCAGGCTGAACGCGTTGAGTCCGCTTGCTGTGCTTGCAAGGGGCTATTCGGTTGCCCACAAGGACGAGAGAATTATTAAATCCGTTTCGGATATTAAAGAAAATGACGAAATACAAATTGATTTTCAAGACGGCAAAGCAATTTGCAGAGTAAATGAGGTTGTAAAAAATGGATAAAGAGTTATCATACGAAGAAGCAGTAAAAAGGCTTGAGGAAATTGTAACTTTACTTGAAAAAAATGAGGCTACGCTTGATGAAAGTATGAAGCTTTTTGAAGAGGGAACAAAGCTTGCTGATTTGTGCAATAAAAAGTTGAATGATGCAAAGCAGAAAATAACTGTTATTAATAAGGATTAAAAGAATGGATAAATCTGAATTCAAAACAATACTTGAAAAAGATATTGAAATAATTGAAAAAGCAATAATGGACAGGCTTCCTGTTTGCAAAGATCATCAGGATGAGGTTGTATCGGCAATGAAATACAGCCTGTCAAACGGCGGAAAAAGATTAAGACCTGTTTTCTGCCTTGAATTTGCAAATTGCTGCGGTTTAGAGAAAGAAAAGGCGCTTGATTTTGCCTGTGCACTTGAATTTATTCATACCTACAGCTTGATTCATGATGATTTGCCGTGTATGGATAATGATGATTTCAGACGCGGAAAACCAAGCTGTCATAAGCAATTCGGCGAAGCTACGGCTTTGCTTGCAGGAGATGCACTTTTAACACACGCATTTGAATTGCTTGCAAATGCAGATTTGTCTGCGGATAAAAGAATTGAGGCCGTTTCTGTATTGTCATCAAAAAGCGGTGTTGCAGGTATGATAGGCGGACAGGTTATTGATTTAAAATATGAAAGTGAAAATCCCGATTTATCGCAGATATTATCGGTTCATAGGCTTAAAACGGGTGCGCTTATTGCGGCTGCCTGCCTTTTAGGCTGTATTGCCGCAGGTGCCAATGAAAAGCAGATGCATTCTGCCAAGGAATTTGCTTATAATCTTGGAATCGCTTTTCAGATTAAGGATGATATTCTTGATGTTGTCGGCAACAGCGAGGAGCTTGGAAAACCAATCGGCTCTGATGCGGAAAATGACAAAACAACTTATATATCCATAAAAGGTCTTGAAGCATCACAAAAGGATGTAGAAGATTATACAGAAAAAGCAATTTCTTCGCTTTCTGCTTTTAAGAATTCAGCGTTTATAAAAATGCTTGCTGAGGTGTTAATTAACCGCAGTAAGTAAGAATATACATATATTGCATTTTTATGCATAATATGGTAGTATAGGCAATAAAGCGTAATCCAAATCTTTTGGATTCCTCTTCATTGCCTATGTTAAATATTGAAAAGAGTTGATGTAATGTCTGTTCTTGATAGGGTAAATTCGCCCGAAGATTTAAAAAATTTAGAGGATACTGAGCTTGAAGAGCTTTGTTCGGATATAAGAGAATTCCTTGTTGAAACGGTTTCGGAAACAGGCGGTCATCTTGCCTCAAATTTAGGCGTAGTTGAGCTTAGCGTTGCGCTTCATAAGGTATTCAACAGCCCAACGGATCAGATTGTTTTTGATGTTGGGCATCAATGCTATACACATAAGATACTTACCGGCAGAAAAAATCAGTTTTCTACCCTTAGAAAAGAGGGCGGAATAAGCGGTTTTATCCGCCCGGTTGAAAGTGAACACGATATATTTTCAAGCGGCCATTCAAGCGTATCTGTTTCGCAGGCAATCGGTCTTGCCAAGGCAAAGAAAATCAAAGGCGAAAAGGGTAAAGTTATTGCCGTTATCGGTGATGGTGCTTTAACAGGCGGTCTTGCTTATGAAGCGTTTAATAATGGTGTGTCCGGCTGTGAAAATCTTATTGTAATCTTAAATGACAACAAAATGTCTATCAGCCGCAATGTCGGCTCTATGTCTAAGCATTTAACAAATGTCAGAACCTCAAAGGGTTATTTTACTTTGAAACACGGCGTAAGGCGTGTGCTTGCTAAAATCCCGAAAATCGGCAATGCTATGAACCGTATACTGACATTCGTCAATACCGAAATCAGAAAAAAAGTATATAATGATGCAACCTTTTTCGAGGATTTGGGCTTCAGGTATTATGGCTTAATAGACGGCCACGATATAGAAAGCCTTGTTTCTGTTTTAAATGCTGCAAAAGAGCATAATCAT
>JAIDLO010000045.1 GCA_029050995.1 Eubacterium sp.
CCGTAACAGCATGCGAAGCATTAGGGCTGCATTTCGGCGGCGTTGATCTTTTAGAGGGCGGTCTGGTGTGCGAAGTAAACAGCAACGCCCACATAATTAATATTATGAATTGTACCGATATAGACATTGCAGCTTTAATTTTTAAGGAAATTAAAAGAAATTTATGAGCGGAATTTTGATTTACAGCAGGGAAGAGGCAGAAAGAAATACCTTTTCCATTGAAAAGTATAAAAAAAATCTGGATATAAAGCTTGTTTTGCAGGAAGAATTGGATTGTTCCGTTGATGCAGATTTCGTGATTAACAGAACGAATGATTATAAAATAGCCGAAGCCTTTGAAAAAAGGGGCATACGCGTTTTTAATCCATCGCCTTTAACAAAGCTTGCAAATGACAAGCAGGCGTGCTATGAATTTATGCGGCAAAACGGTATTGAAATTCTGCCGATAAACTACAAAGGTGTGCCTGTAGTTAAAAAAGCCTTGAACGGTAAGGGCGGAACGGAAGTTTTTATGCTCAACGAAAAAGAGCCGTTTGAAAAAGGCTATGTTTATCAGAAGCCCGCTTCGGATCTGGGAAAGGATTTAAGAGTCTGGCTGATCAACGGAAAAATAAAAGCCGCCATTCTTCGGGAAAGTAAAGCTGATTTCCGCGCCAATTTCTGCCTCGGCGGAACGGCAAAGCCTTATGTACTCTCAGATGAAGAAAAAAATCTAATCTATAATATTTCATCTTTTATAAAATATGATTATATAGGTATTGATTTTGTTTTTAACAATGGTAGAATAGTATTTAATGAGATAGAAGACAGCGTTGGCGCAAGAATGATTTATGCGCTGACGGATATGGATATTATTAAAGACTATTGTAATTATATAGCTTGTGAGGTAAGTAAACATGGTAAAGATTGCGCTTGCAGGTAATCCGAATTGCGGAAAGACTATGCTTTTTAATGCCCTTACAGGATCAAATCAGTATGTAGGCAACTGGGCAGGTGTAACCGTTGAGGCTAAAGAGGGCAGGCTCAAGGGCGAAGAGGATGTTGTTATTGCCGATCTTCCGGGTATTTACAGCCTTTCTCCGTATACCCCCGAAGAAATTGTTTCAAGAAATTATCTTGTAAACGAAGAGCCGGATGCGATTCTGAATATTATTGACGGCACGAATCTAGAAAGAAATCTTTATTTAACAACGCAGCTTTGCGAAATCGGCATCCCTGTTATTATGGCAATTAATATGATTGATGTTGTCCGTAAAAACGGAGATATCATTAATCTTGAAGAAATCAGCGAGCATTTCGGTTGTGTCTGCTTTGAAATCTCTGCTTTAAAAGGTACAGGTGTTAAAAAATGTGCGAAAAAAGCAGTGGAACTTGCAAGAAACAACAAGGGTGTTCCGCCTGTTCATCACAGTTTTGATGACAGAGTGGAGTCTGCAATCCATTTTATTTCAGCGCTTTTGCCGGATGGAACGGATATGCTGCATAAGCGATATTATGCAACAAAGATTTTTGAACGGGATAAGCTTGTTGTTGAGGATTTCAAAGATTTCAATGATGTTGAAAGTCTTATAAAGGATGTTGAACGGTTTTATGATGATGACAGCGAAAGCATTATCGCCGATCAGCGTTATAAATACATAACCTCGTGCATTGATGAATGCCGAACGAAAAGCGGTAAAATTCCTGTTTCAGAGAAGATAGATAGTGTAATCACAAATAAATATTTATCCCTGCCGATTTTTGCTTTGATTATGTTTGGCGTTTATTATCTTTCTGTTTCAACGCTCGGCGGTGCGCTTGCAGATTTTATTGAACAGAATGTTTTCGGCGAAAACGGAATTCCGTTTATAACAGAAAATTTTCTGAATAATGTAAACTGTGCGCCTTGGCTTACAAGTCTTATTGTAGACGGAATTATAGCAGGCGTTGGCGCAGTATTAACCTTTGTTCCGCAGATTATTGTGCTTTTCATTTTCCTTTCGTTTCTTGAGGACTGCGGCTATATGAGCCGAATTGCCTTTATTATGGATAAGCTTTTCAGAAAGTTCGGGCTTTCGGGTAAAAGCTTTATTCCGATTCTTGTAGGCACAGGCTGCGGCGTTCCAGGCATTATGAGCAGCCGAACAATCGAAAATGTAAATGAGCGCAGAATGACGATTATTACAACAACCTTTATTCCCTGCGGCGCAAAGCTACCGGTTATCGCGCTGATTGCTTCTGCGCTGTTCGGCAAAGCGTGGTGGGTTGCGCCAAGTGCATATTTTATCGGCATTGCGTCAATAATCTGCAGTGGTATCCTTTTGAAGAAAACAAAGATTTTCAGCGGCGATGTTTCCCCGTTTGTTATGGAACTGCCAAGCTATCATATGCCAACGGCAAAGTCTGTTTTCCGTGCTACATGGGACAGAACATGGAGCTATATCAAAAAAGCAGGCACTATTATTCTGCTTGCCTCCTGCGGCGTATGGTTTTTATCCAATTTCGGATTTTATAACGGAAATTTCGGCATGGTTCAGCATATGGATAATTCCGTGCTTGCCTATATCGGTAATTTCCTCAAAAATGTATTTACGCCGCTCGGCTTCGGCACATGGCAGGCTTCCGTTGCAACACTGCTTGGTCTTGCGGCAAAAGAAGAAATTGTTGGCGTTTTTGGTGTACTTTATGATAATATAGGAGAGGGCTTTACCGCTCTTTCAGGATATTCCTTCCTGATTTTCAATCTTCTTTGTGCGCCGTGTGTTGCTGCAATGAGCGCAATCAGAAGAGAAATGAACAGTATGAAATGGACTGCTTTTGCTATTTCCTATCAGTGCATTTTTGCATATGGCGTAGCTCTTGTTGTTTATCAGCTTGCGCTTCTGCTTGCAGGCAATGGTGTTACGATTGCAACCATTGCTGCATTTATAATCCTTGCTGTATTTGCATATATGCTGTTCAGAAAACCATATAAACCAAAAGAATTAAGGAAATAGCATTTAAATTAGAGTTTAATAGGAAAAGAGGTGAACCTCCTGAAAAAAATTGATAAAGAAAAAATTGAAGCTGTTTTTAAGAAAATCTGCATAAAGGCAAAAGCCGTTTTAGGCAAAGCTTTTGGATTTTCAAAAAAATATTCAAAGCTTATCTGTCGAAAAACAAAAGCCTTTTTAAGCAAAGTGTTAAGGCTTTCAAAAAAGAATATAAAGCAAATCAATATAAAAGCAAAGGCTGCTTTGTGCAGAATTTCAAAGCGTTTCAAGGGCGGTTCATCCAAAAAGCCGAAGAAAGAAGAAAACAAAGAGGCTTCATCAGAAGAGGCTCCGTCCGCTCAACCAAAAAACGAAGAAGCAGATAAACAACCGGCAGAGGATGCTTTAACAAATGTGCCGTTATCCAAAAAGCAGAGCGTATTGCATAAGCTGCTGATTGTTATACTGTTTTTCGGCGCAATCGCTGCGTTTATTGTTGTGTTTACCTTGAAGATTTATAATACAGACAGAAGCGCAGCAGCCTTTAACGAAAATGCGGCAGCTGTTTGCTCCGATTTGATGTCTGAAGTGGGAACAAGCAAAATTGAACATCTGGATTCCCAACAGTCGTCAGATTCTTGGCATATGCTGGGTATTTCCTGTGTCCGCCGTATTGATTTCAATAAAGACGGAAAAGATGAACTGCTTGTTGCCTATTTACAGAGCGGTAAATATTATGTTGAGGTCTGGGGCAATAACGGCAAAAAATTTGCCAGCCTGTATAAGGATGAAGTAAACAGCCTTGAAAAATATCCGAATCTCGGCAGCTGGCTTACCATTTATCATAACGGCGGCAAGTATTATATCGGAAAATTAAATGATAAGAATGATATGGATCTGCTGACGCTGAAGGGAAGCAAGTTTGAAAAGGATACGCTTTGCAGCTTTGATCCCGAAGAATCCTTGTATATGATCGATGAAGAAATCAACAGTTCTGCTTTTGAAACCATTCAGTTTTCTGCTTTAACTTCGGCAAGGGCTGATTATTATCTGAATATGGTAAATGATACGCTTGCACAGTTTATCAGCAAAAAGGATGCAAATAAGAATCTTCCGAAAACGGATGAAGAAAACAAGGCAAGTGCTTATTCAAAAATCATTGATGATAAAATCAAGAAGCTCGGCGAACCGCAGGTGTCCACCATAGGAAGCAGCGTTTATGCAAATGGCGTCGCAGTCGTTTCGCTTGTAGATTTTAATGGCGACGGCAATAGCGAGCTTCTGATTATCGGCAGAAATAAAAAGGATTATGATGATACAGATGCCTGTCCGAAATATTTAACGGAAATATTTGCGTGGGACGGCAAGATTGCGAAAAAGCTTTATGAGGAAGAAACAACATCAACCTATTTTGATAACAGCAAAAATGCTATATTCTATATCCTGCAAAAAGAAGGAAAGAAAACAAATCTTTGCTGGAATAAGTATTCTTACGGCGAAAACCCCGATGTTTCGTGGACGGGGCTGAGTACGATTGTTGAAATGGTTGATAAGGAAAATTTTGAAATCAGCCAAACGGCATATAAGCGTGTAAATTATAATTATATTACCTATAAGCTGAATGGGGAATACACCTATCAGAATGCTTTTGAAAAGGTTGGATATACTGTTCCTTATTTCTGTAATGAAGATAAATATGATACCAAAAAGTTTTCAATATCCTTTTTAAAACGCAATGAAAGCAAGAAATCGGATATTGAAAAGCTTATTGAAAAAACAGAAGAAGTCATTAAGAACATTAATAATGGTTCTGCTAAATGATATAATATAGGAGGTTGAATATGGAAAAAATTCTTGTGCTTGATTTCGGCGGTCAGTATAATCAGCTGATTGCAAGGCGTGTAAGAGATCATGGTGTTTATGCAGAAATTCTGCCTTATACAACACCGCTTGAAACAATCAAGGAAAATCATTACAAGGGCATTATTTTTACGGGAGGTCCGAATTCAGTTTTTGAAATGAGCTCCCCGCATTATGCAAAGGAAATTCTTGATATCGGCGTGCCGATTCTCGGTATTTGCTATGGCTGCCAGCTTGTTGCATGGATGGCAGAGGGCGAGGTTGAAACTGCCCCTGTAAGCGAATATGGTAAAATTGAATTAACGATTGAAAATTCAGCAATTTTCAAGGATATTCCCGAAAAAAGCATTGTCTGGATGAGCCATACAGACAGAATTTCAAAGGCTCCAGAGGGCTTTGATGTTATCGGTAAAACGGATGACTGCCCTTGTGCAGCAATGCAGAATGTTGAAAAAAATATTTATGCTGTTCAGTTTCATCCCGAGGTTACGCATAGTGAATATGGTAATGTTGTTCTTCATAATTTCCTTTATGAGGTTTGCCATTGCAGCGGCGATTGGCAGATGGATAACTTTATTGAAACAACTGTTGAAAAATTAAGAAATCAGATTGGCGATAAAAATGTTATCCTCGGTCTGTCCGGCGGTGTAGATTCTTCTGTTGCAGCAGGTCTTTTGTCCCGTGCAGTCGGAAAACAGCTTACCTGCGTTTTTGTAGATCAGGGGCTTATGAGAAAGGATGAGGGCGATTTTGTTGAGAATACCTTTACCTCTCTTTTTGATATGAATTTTGTTCGTGTAAATTGCGGCGAACAGTTCCTTGCAAAGCTTAAGGGCGTAACAGATCCGGAGCAGAAAAGAAAGATTATCGGCACGGAATTCTTCAATGTTTTCTGGGATGAAATCAGAAAGCAGGCTGATAAGGGCTATTTTGCACAGGGCACAATTTATCCGGATTGTATCGAAAGCGGTAAGGGCGATGCAGATGTTATCAAAACGCATCATAATAGAGTAAATCTTCCGGATGATGTTGAATTCCTCGGTGTTATTGAGCCGCTTGCAGATTTGTTCAAGGATGAGGTTCGTAAGGTCGGCGAAAAGCTCGGTATTCCGAAAGAGCTTGTTTGGCGCCAGCCGTTCCCCGGTCCGGGACTCGGCGTAAGAATTATCGGCGAATTAACTGCTGAAAAGATTAAAGTGCTTCAGGAAGCCGATTGGGTGCTTCGTGATGAAATGGCGAAAAACGGCTATGAGAAAAATCTTGCGCAGTTCTTCTGCGTTCTTCCGGGCGTGCAGACAGTCGGCGTAATGGGCGATCATAGAACATATGATAATCTTATCGCAATCAGAGCGGTTACAACGGATGATTTTATGACAGCCGATTGGGCAAAAATCCCGTATGATATCCTCGCAAAGGTGTCAAATCGTATAACAAATGAAGTAGAACATGTAAACCGCGTAGTCTATGATATAACCTCCAAACCCCCCGGAACAGTAGAGTGGGAATAATACAAACAACTCCCGAAACCCTTGTAAATAAAGGGCTCCGGGAGTTTTCTTTTTGTTTATACTATTTAGTTTTATATTCATTACCCATTCCGAAATACGGCTCGCCGTCACTTGAATAAGAAACACCCATAAGCATACCGCAGATGTTTCCTTCGCTGTCAACATAGATCCAGTCTGTCACAGCGTCTTCAGGCAAATCCTCACGAAGTTTAACAGTTTCATCCTTATCCATAAATATGTGCCCGTCGGCATATACATAAAAATCCTCAACATTATATTCTTTGCCGTTTTTATCAGTCATTTCTCCGACATAGGAATACCATTCTTCCGAATATTCCTCAACAGGATGATTATAGGTGTAATAATATACATTGCCCTCTTTGTCATAATATGGAACTTCTTCATTTGATTCATACTTGTTGCCGTTGATATCATAATAAGCATTATAAAATTCGCCGTCTTTGTATATAGCGTCTTTGGCAATAGAAAAAATAGTGACTGTACTCTGTATTGCAGAGCTGATACAAATTAAAATCATTACCGCTATCAGTACGGCTTTGAGTGGTTTCTTTTTTAGCTCAAAAATTTTTGAAGCGATATAGGATGTTATAACAGGCAGAACGGTGCTGATAACAAAAGCAATCATATATATTGCTTCTAAATAATAATCTTTGAATATTGATGCAACGGAAATTGAGAACGGGAAAGCAATTATGCTTGCCCATACAGCAGTATCACTTCCGTTAGCCATTACTGTCAAACAGGCAATTCCGCCTGCAAGCATAAGACATGCAGTAAATATTAACGAGTAAATTTTAATTTTTTTGTCTTTGATTTTATGCAGAACGATTCCGCCTACAAATATATAGACAATCAAGGAAACGGTCCGTATAAATGAAACAGCAAATTCTGTTGAAAGAATAAACAATACAATATTAACCGTTGTTGCCAATACCGCAGTTAACGGATAAGCTAAAAATTTCAATACCTTTTTCATAATCTGACCGCCTTTCCAATATATGTTTTACAATTAAAATATAACATACAGGGCGGGGCAATACAATAAAATAGAAATAAACTCTTAATAAACAAAATATAAATTACACCGAATCCGTGCGGTACAATCGAGTGAAAATAATATAAAATAAAAGTCATAGTGTATACATCCTGATTTTTTGCTATGCTTGACACAATGCTTTCATAATGGTATTGTAATTAAAAAGTCATTAGCAATCAATTCTATATCAATCAGGAATGGGAAAGTTTCATGAACAAGGCTATAGAAATATTTGGAAATCACATCTATAAATTAACACAAAGCAAGCCGAAAAAAGCGTTAAAACAATTATCGTTTGTTTATACAGCGGCAGGGCTGCAGTGCAAATATCTGCCGTCTAAACTACTGCTTCCTGCAAGGCAGTATATGCAGTGGGCTGCAGCAGATTCGGCAATAAAGCCTTTGAAAAATTCGGATAATTCTGCAATAGTGAACCTGTATTTACCCTGTGAAATTCTGCACGCAATGGGCATTTATCAGATGTTTCCCGAAGCCCTTTCCTGTTATCTTGCGGCAGCAGGCAGTGAGAAAATTTTTATTGAAACAGCAGAAAACAATGGTGTGCCAAAAACACTATGCTCGTATCATAAAGGTTTTATAGGGCTTGTAGAATCCGGTGTTTTGCCGAAACCAAAATTTGTAATTAACACAAATCTTGCCTGTGATGTAAATCATCTTTCCTTCAGGCGGGCAGCGGAATATTATAACATTCCGCATTTTATGATTGATGTACCAAGCGAATATAATGAGAAAAATCTGAATTATGTTGAAAATCAGCTTCATGAGATGACTGTTTTTATCGAGAAAAACAGTGGATTCAGGCTTGATGAAAGCAGGTTTAATGAGGTTATAGACAGAAGTAAAAATACAATCAGAAATTTCAGACAGATGATGAAGCTCAGAAAAGATGTGTTCTTATCGGATGAAATGACCTCTCATATGCTTTCCGTTTTCGCAACACATATTATGCTCGGCACAAAAGAGGCTGAAAAATACAGTGCCGATATGATAAAGCAGTTATCAAATTATCAAAAAGAACGCAAGGGTGTTCGTCTGCTTTGGGTACATACTTTGCCGTATTGGCAGGATGCTTTGCGTGAATTAATTAATTTTACAGACAGATGTGAAATTGTTGCATGTGATATGACACTGGATGCGATTGATGTAAATTTGGATGAAGAAAATCCTTATCGCTATATGGCAGACAGACTTTTACGAAACACTGTAAATGGATCAAGAGAAAACAGAATTAACGCTGTTTTGAAATATGCAAAAGAATTAGATGCAGACGGCGTCGTATGGTATTGCCATTGGGGCTGTAAGCAGACAGCAGGCAGCTCATCAGCCGCAAAGGAAATGCTTGAGCAAAATGGTTTGCCGACACTTATTCTTGACGGGGACGGCTGTAATCCACAGAATGTAAATGACGGACAGACCGTAACAAGAATGGAAGCATTCCTTGAATTATTGGAGAACAGAAAATGATTGGATATAATTGTAAATATGCCCCTGTTGAAATTCTTGCAGGCTTTGGAGCGCAATGCGAATTAATGAACAATGAGGCTGCAAATTTTGACTATGCCGCAGGCAGGCTGCACCCGAATATGTGCTCACACGCAAAGGCTATGCTTGAGGAAATACATACAGGGAATTATAATGAACTCCTTTTTATGAATTGCTGTGACAGCTCAAGAAGAATTTTTGACGCTTCAAAGGATGAAAATATCCGCTTTTCATATTGTATTGATTTGCCGTCCTGCGGTAATCATTGTGCAGTAGAACGATTCAAGGATGATATTTTAGGATTTATAGATCAATACGAAAAGTATAGCGGTAAAAGCTTTGATAAAAAGCAGTTTCTTTCAGCGTTTCAGGGAAAGCAGAATTTACCCCAAAATAAATTTATTGCAATTCTTGGCGCAAGAAGTAATAAAACCTTGCTGAATGTTGCGAAGAGTTGCTTTAGCGGAATCAATATTCTTGATTTAACCTGTGCGAGTAACAGAGAAGTTCTGCCGATTGATGCGGATGAAAACGCTTCGCTTGATGAACTTATGCTCAAATATGCAAAAGCGTTGATGGCGCAAACACCTTGTATGCGTATGCAGGATATTAAATCAAGAGAGGCTTTGCTTGAAAATGAAAACTGCGTTGGTATCATTTACAGCACGATTAAATTCTGCGATTATTATGATTTTGAATTTTCCAAGCTGAAAAATCTGAAAATGCCGATGATCCGCATTGAAACGGATTTTACAAATCAATCCTATGGACAGTTATTAACCCGCCTTGAGGGGTTTGCTGAAACCATTAACAAAACAGATAACAAGAGGAAAAATCTCAATATGAACGGAAAATATTTTGTTGGAATAGACAGCGGCTCAACCTCAACCGAGCTTGTCGCTATGGATAAGGATTTGAATATTGTTAAAACGGTTATGGTGCGAACAGGTGCAAACGCAGGTGTCGGTGCAAAAAATGCACTTAATCAGGCAGGCATTGATAAAAAAGATATTGCATTGATCGTTGCAACAGGCTATGGCAGAAAGAATATAGATTTTGCCGATGATAATGTTACGGAGATTACCTGCCATGCAAAGGGCGCAAAGCATTTGTATCCTGATGTTAAAACAATTATTGATATCGGCGGGCAGGACAGCAAGGTAATCAGCCTTGATGAAAACGGCAAGGTTGTCGGCTTTGTTATGAATGATAAATGTGCAGCAGGCACGGGCAGATTTCTTGAGAATATGGCAAAAGTTTTAGAACTTGATATGCCTGATATGGCAAATGTCGGTCTGAATTATAAAAATGATTTAACGATTTCAAGTATGTGCACGGTTTTTGCAGAAAGCGAGGTTGTTTCTCTGATTGCGGAAAACCATACGGTTGCCGATATTGTGCATGGACTCAATAAAAGTGTTGCAACAAAAACAAAAGCACTTGCAAATAGTGCAAAGGATAAGGGCGCAGTTATGATGACAGGCGGCGTTGCAAATAATAAGGGTGTTGTTTCCGAGCTTGAAAAACAGCTGAATACAAAAATTTTTATTCCCGAACATCCTGAATTCTGCGGTGCTCTCGGTGCCGCCCTCATCGCAGCAGAAAACAGATAACAGAAAAGAGCCGATTCAACATTGGCTCTTTTAAATTTTTATGTTTTTTTGCTTTTTTATAAGGAATTTAAGTCGATTCAGTCGTATAATAAGTAGAGGGTCGAAATGATTCCCGGGAACCAGGAGGAAAACCTATGGATAACGGCGCAAGTAGCTACCGCCGTTTCCTTGATGGTGATGAAAGTGCCTTTGATGATATTATGAAGGAGCTGTTTCACGGACTTGTCTTTTTCATAGACCGTTATGTTAATGATCCACACGCAGCCGAGGATATTGCGATTGATTCCTTTTCGGATTTAATCGTACATAAGCATCGGTACAATTTCAAGGTTACGCTGAAAACCTATCTGTATATGATTGGCAGAAGCCGTGCTCTCGATTATATAAAGCACCGCAGGGTTATTGATTTTGTTGAGCTTTTCGAAGCACAAAATCTGACGGATGACAGCAAGACCTTAGAGGAAATTGTTCTTGCGGACGAGCGTAAGCGGAAGATTAACGCCGCTATTGCAAGTCTGCCGGAGGATATGCGTGTTGCGGTACACCTCATTTTCTTTGAAGAAATGACCTATGAGGAAGCCGCAAGGGTTATGAAGAAGAATCGCAAGCAGGTGGATAATCTTTTGTATCGTGCAAAAAAGGAACTTCGCATCATTCTGGGAGAGGATGGTGAGCTGTTGTTATGAGAGAATTAAATGCGTGTACAGCGGAGGTATTCCGACGCAGTGAAAAGAGAATAAAAGAACGCCGAAGAATGCGCAGGCGTGTGCTTGCCTTGTGTATTCCGTTGTGCTTGATTGTCACAATATGGTCTGTGTCCATTCTGCCTGTAACGAAATCGGCTGAGGTCGATAAAGCAAGCAATGACGCGGAGTCACTGTCGGATATAGCCTACAACAGTCAATCAGACTCTGAAGGAATTGACTCTATTGACAGCTTTTCCTTCTCGCTGACCTGGGATTGCTATGGTGTCAGCTCCTACGACAGTAAAACAGGCAAACTTGTAAAAACGACAGATGCTACAAAGCCGGAGGACTATGTTACGACCTATCAGCTTACAGCGGAGCAGAAGCAGAAAATTTATGATTTGATTATGAATCTGAATGTAACAGATTATCCGGACACATATAATCCGCATGCAGACGGCGTGATGTCAAATCCGTCAATGACCTTGATTTTGTCAGTAAATACCGATACGGTTCAGAAAACGATTACGGCGAAGGATATTGCGTATTCCTATGTATCTGATAACAGCGAGGGGCAGGCGTTTCTCAGCGTTTGTAAAGAAATTCGGGATATACTGATTTCAACAGATGCGTGGAAATCACTTCCCGAATACGAATTTACCTATAGTTAGGCAATGAAGAGAAATCCCAACCTGTCAAAATGCAGTATTAAAGCGAATTTAGAATTTTTCACTGTTGCCTTGCGTCAGCAAGGCTGCCATCTCAAAATCCCAAATTCATCTTTACTCCAAGCATTTTGGTGCTACGCAGTTTAAATTGTGCTGATTTGTTCTTAATCAAGGCACAAAAACGCAGGAATACTTTGTGTATTCCGAGGATTTTTAACACAGAGTAAGGGCAAATCAGCCAATTTAAACCACGGTTCGGATTACTCTTTATTGCCTAAAAGGAGGAATGATTATGAAAAAACGCATAAGCTTGATTATCATAAGCCTGTTTCTTGTATGCGCAATGGCGGTTAATCTGTCCGGATGCGCTATGGAGGTGCAGGCAATGGATCTGATGGAGGGTATTACATCCAATGCGGTAAAGGCTTCGGATGATCTCAGCGCACAAAATGCAGATGTTACGGATTTTGCAATACGCCTTTTCAAAGCAAGTGAACAAAATGGTAAAAACACACTTGTTTCGCCCTTGTCCGTTCTTTGTGCCTTGGCTATGACTGCGAATGGCGCAGAAAAGGAAACGCTGGAACAGATGGAAGCGGTTCTCGGTATGACAACAAAGGAGCTGAATCCGTATCTTTACAGCTATATGAAAAAGCTTTCGCAGGAAGAAAAACATAAGCTGAACCTCGCCAATTCCATTTGGTTTACCGACGATAAGCGCTTTACGGTAAATCAAAATTTTCTGCAGACCAATGCCGATTACTATGGCGCAGATATTTATAAAGCGCCCTTTAATGAGCAGACCTGCAAGGATATCAACAGTTGGGTAAAGCAGAAAACAGATGAAATGATTCCGAAGATTCTGGATCGCATTCCGCAGGATGCTGTTATGTATCTTGTAAATGCGCTTGCCTTTGAAGCAGAGTGGGCAGTGATGTATGATAGCTTTCAGGTAAGTGAGGATGTGTTTACGAAGGAAGACGGAACGAAGCAGGATGTTGAATTTATGTACAGCTCCGAAGATGTCTGGCTTGAGGATGAAAAAGCAACCGGCTTTATGAAATATTATGAAGGCGGCAAGTACGCTTTTGCGGCATTGCTCCCTAATGAGGGTGTAAGCGTGTCCGATTATATTGCTTCTCTTAATGGTAAATCGCTGAATAAACTGCTGGCAAAGCCGCAGAATGATACTGTTCAGACCGCTATTCCAAAGTTTGAAACGGAGTATGATGTGGAAATGTCTGATATTCTTAAGGGTATGGGCATAACCAGAGCTTTTGATCCCGATCATGCAGAGTTCAACAGGCTTGGCACTTCTAAGGTGGACAATATCTTTATCAGCCGTGTTCTGCATAAAACCTTTATCTCAGTAGGCGAGAAAGGAACAAAGGCGGGTGCAGCAACTGTTGTTGAAACGAAAGACACTGGTGCACCCATAGCACCGCAGGAAACAAAGCAGGTGTATCTTGACAGATCGTTTGTCTATATGCTCGTTGATTGCGAGAATAATATTCCGTTCTTTATCGGAACAATGATGGATATTGAAAAATAATTGTTTTATGCTTGATAATAAATAAAAAGAGCCAATGTAATATTGGCTCTTTGTATTTTTGCCTACTTTCAAATATATCTTTAATTCTTCATGGATAGTTAAAACATTTTTTATCTGTAAAGTTGAACAATTCGCCAAACGACTCACTGTTTCTATAAGTGGTATATTTTTAAACACGGCATCATATATGCAACGGAATGTTTTCAAGATACTTTCTTTCAACATTAGCATTAGTAACGCCGTATTCAATCATGTCTTTCCACGATTCATTTCTGTGTCGTGATATTTTGAAATATTTTCCTTGAAGAATAACATACAATGATTTTCTGTTAAAAGCGTGAATATACCATGTTGGCAAAATATAATCTTTCAACATTTCACAAACGCTTATAAT
>JAIDLO010000046.1 GCA_029050995.1 Eubacterium sp.
CTTATGCATTTTATTGATTGCTCTTGCAAAAGCAATAAGTACATTTGCTGTAAATTCCGGGTTAGAGTCAAGCTTCAAGCTGTATTCAATTACATGCTTGTTTTGTTTTTCAAGTCCGCTGACACCGGTGCGAATAACTGAACCGCCGTGAGGCAATGCGCTGTGATCACGAAGCATTTCTTCTTTTGAAATAAAGTTTACTGTTGTATCGTAATCAGCAAAGTAATTTGGCATTTCCTTGATTTCTTTTTCAATTCTGTTCAAATCAGCTCCGTCTTCAGCAACAACATAGCATTCTCTTGTATGCTTTTGTCTTGTTGTAAGCTCCGGATTATTGCCTGATCTGACAGCATCAAGCGCTGCTTCAACAGGAACAGTGTACTGTCTTGCATCTACAACACCGTCAATGCGGCGAATTGCATCAGAATGTCCCTGGCTAACACCTTTGCCCCAGAATGTATAATCCTTTCCCTGAGGCAATATAGCAGAAGAATAAAGCCTTGCAATAGAAAACATTCCCGGATCCCAACCTGTTGAAATAATAGCGATATTGCCGCCGGATACAGCAGCTTCATTAACGTTTTTATAGTGAGCCGGTATGTTAGCGTGTGTATCAAAGCTGTCTACTACATTGAATTTCTTTGCGAATTCAGGTGTCATCTTCGGTAAATCTGTAGCACTGCCTCCGCAAATGATAAGAACATCAATTTCTTTTTCAAATTTGTCTATCTCTGATATGTTGTAAACAGGTGTTTTTGCTGCAGATACCACGCTATCAGCATTTCTTCTTGTGAATATTCCGATAAGTTCAACATCATCATTCTGTTTGGCAGCAGCTTCAACGCCGTGTCCTAAATTTCCATAACCATAAATTGCAATTTTCATATATGATAATCTCCTTCCACAATCCAATATTTAACAATATTGATAGCTAATTCATTTTGCAGTGTTATTTTACTATTTTGAATTTTACTTGTCAATAAAGATTTGTTTTGCTCAATAATAACTATTGACAAACAAAACTCATCGTATTAATATGTACATAGGATAACTATGTACATACTATTTTTATGGAGGGTATATATGAAAGTCAATCGTGAACTTATGAAAGGCAGTACACCAACCTTGGTATTATCTGTTATTGCCGGAGAGGATATGTATGGATACAAAATTGTTAAGGAGCTTGAACACAGATCTGAAAATGTGTTCTCTCTCAAGGAGGGTACACTGTATCCAATTCTTCACTCGTTAGAGGATAACGGATATGTTGTTTCGTACTGGGTTGATGTTGAAAATAAAAAGAGAAAATATTATCACATTACAAGCAAGGGTAAGGCTGAATTGAAGGAAAAGAAAAAGGAATGGCAGGAATATTCTGTAGCAGTAGGAAAGGTATTGAGCTTTGCGTGATATGAAAAATTACAGCTATATAGGTAAAGTGTTATCGCACATAAAAGGTAAAAGTAATCACAAGAAAATCAGTTTGGAACTGCAGGATCATATTGATGAGAACTATAAATTCTTTAAAAAAATCGGCTATGATGAGGAGCAATCGCATAAAAAGGCTGAATTTGCTATGGGTGACGGCGACATTGTCGGCGAGCAGTTTGATTTGCAGTTAAGCAGTGCAAAGAGTAAACGATATAAATATGCAATACTCGATTTGTTCATGGTTTTATGCGTTGCACTATACTTTTTTATAGTGAATGACGGATATTATCTTTTTGACATTGAACAAATTCCGGGTATGCTTTGCTTCTCCGAATTCTGGTGTTTTGTATTTACAGCATTCGTTTTTTTAGTTTGTTTAATCTGCCTTATCATCGCAACAAACAGAAAACGATTATTTGGCTTAATTTTTACTTCACTGTGCAGTATATATCCTGCTGTCGTTTTCGGCAATTTTATCGGCAGAGCCGTTTATTGGACACGCAAAGGCAAGACATTTGCAGAGACATTTTATAATGCAAACTTTGAAAGTGTTAAGGAAGGAAAGCTTGCAACGGCAGTATTATTACTGCTTCTGGCGGCAGTTTTCTTTAATGGGATAATCGTTTATATTAAAACAAAAAGGCTTGAAAATACACGGCTTGATATTATTAAAAATAAAACAATAGTCATTATTTTGAGTGTAACAATTATCTTGTCAACTGCATTTGCACTTAATGTTGCTTATCAGACTGTTTCAATGGAAGAGTATGCCTATTATGAAAGCACAGAACGCTCAAAGGAAACCTGCGAGGCATTTATAAAGAATATCGACAGTTTTATGACGAGCGACGCAAAAGAGCTTGCAAAAGCATTTGAAAATACTTTTGAAGAAGGAACATACAGGGCATATGATTTGTTTAAATATGATGATAATGATGCTTTCTTCGGCTCCGTACGCGGATATTATAACGATATCACTTTAAAAACAGAAATTTCAATAGAGGAATATTTTACGAATCCGTTTATGTTTACCTTAAATGATTCAGGAAAAGAATATTTTTATAATTTGACTGATAAGGATATTTTCAGAGATATGACGCTGAGTGATGCTCCCTTGCCAGCAAAAATTGAATTTGAATACAGCAGGGATATGTGCAAGATTCAATTTATTTATGATGAGAGTTATTACGCCATTCCAAACTCTTTTATTCTGTTTACATATAATTTTGATAAAAATTGCTTTGAGGTTACAGACAGTTCGGAATTTAACTATAACAGATCATTCTCATTGTCAGCTAAGCAGCATAAAAAGCTCAATGAAGCAGTACGAGATTATGCAATGGACAATATATGTAATATATATTCTCAGATATATGATGTAAGCTACTGTAAAGACTGCAAAGCGGATAATGTTTACAAAATCGACATGGGATATTGTGCTTTTAAAACAATGTCTGATCATGGCAAGACCAAAATTTCAGAAAGGAAATTAACCGAAGCTGTCAGCATTATTGCTAAACTTGATAACGGCAGTATTGAAATTATCAGTCTTATTGATTACAGTTTAGAAGAAAACAGAATAAAAGATTTGTTCAGTGAAAAGGCTTACGATGCCTATGCAAGCCGTAATACAAAATGGTATAACGATTTGCTGTCAGATAAAAATTCAGATAGTATTGCTTGGGGCAGGAATGAATAATTCTTTGGGAGGTTTACTGTGAAAAAAGATTTTAAAATTTTTATAATTATTCTTTTTGCAACAATAATTATTGCAGGTGCTTTGGTGTTTTTAGTCGGCTTTATCTTTTTTGCATCAGACCACACATACAAGGGTATTGATGAAATTGAAAAAGGGCATTGTATCTTTAATGCCGATATATTGGATAATGTAGGCAATTATGAAGACAGCTATTATCAGATTCATCATAAGAATATGGCAATTTTCAGTTCAGATGCATCTGTGCTTATTTTGAAATACAACTCCGAGAATTATGAAAGCGAAAAGAAGAAGTTAGAAGATGATTATATTTTTCTTGATGCTCCCGTTAAGGAAGAGGACGGGGAAGATTATCTGATTAGTGAAAATGAATTTGCAATAGATGACTGGCAGTTTAAGGTTTGCCGTTCTGACGGATGGACTGAATTTGAATATCCCAAATATTTTAGAATTATAGGGTATAATGAAGCTGATAATTCAATTGCTTATCTTGATTTTGACGACTCAGACCTTGATATAATTAGTGAATCAATGGAAGAATTTATAGACTGCTATTTTGATTATGATTTCAGAACGAAATAGAACAATGAAAAATCCCCTTAATGCAAAACATTAAGGGGATTTTAAGGTTGTTGCATTGGTAATTTAGGAATTTGTTTTAAAAAAAGTAAAATAATAGCGCATTATGTAAAAATAAACTATTGAAACTTTTAATATAATCTAGTATTATGTATTAACAAAGAATATATAATTTTTATATAAATAATTCGGAGGTGCGTTATGGAAAAGAAAATTGATATTGAGCTTATCAGCCCTATTCTTGACGAACTGGCTGATGTCAAAGGCTCTTTGATCACCATTTTGCAAAAAACGCAAGATATTTACGGCTATTTGCCAAAAGAGGCTATCTGCCGTATAAGTGAAAGAACAGGTATTGCGGAAAGTGAGATTATGGGTGTTGCAACATTTTACACGCAGTTCAGACTTACACCTGTGGGCAAGTATCTTATCATGCTTTGTCAGGGTACAGCATGCCATGTAAATTCAAGTGAGCTTATCTTACAGACAATTAAAGACGAGCTTGGAATTGATGACGGAGAAACAACAGAGGACGGCTTGTTTTCACTTAAATGTGTTGCATGCCTCGGTTGCTGCTCACTCTCTCCTGTAATGATGATTAATGACGATACATACGGCTCATTAACACCGGATAAAACAAAACAGATTTTAAAAGAATTAAGGGAGGCTCAGTAATGATGAAAATTGTTGTTGGTGAAGGCTCCTGTGGTATTGCTGCCGGAGCAAGCAAAGTAAGAAAGGCTTTAGAGCAGGAAAATCTTAACGGTGCAGTGCTTACGATTGCAGGCTGTATCGGTATGTGCTACCTTGAGCCTATTGTTGATATTTATGAGGAGGGCAAGGAAGTTAAAAGACTTGTCCGTGTAACAGAAGCAGATGCAAAAAAAATTGCTGAATACGCCCAGACAGGCGATGAAAACGCTATTGCAAATCTGCTTGTATCTGACGAAGACAAAGAGTTTTTGAATAAGCAGACAAGAATTGCGCTTCGCCGCTGTGGTATTATCAACCCTGAAGAGCTTGAAGATTTTGTAAATGCTGACGGATATTCTGCACTGAAAAAGGCTGTTACTGAAATGTCACCTGAAGAGGTTATTAGTGTTATCAAAACATCAGGACTTGCAGGACGAGGCGGCGCAGGTTTCCCTACATGGTTCAAATGGGATGCCGCAAGACAGAGTGAGGGCGAAGAAAAGTATCTTATCTGTAATGCGGACGAGGGCGATCCCGGTGCATTCATGGACAGAGCTGTTATTGAGTCTGATCCGCATAATCTTATTGAGGGTATGCTGATTGCAGCTTATGCTATCGGTGCAAAAAATGCGGTAGTATATGTAAGAGCTGAATACCCCCTTGCAATAAAAAGACTTGAAAGAGCTATTGCGCAGGCAACTGAAGCAGGCTATCTTGGCGATCATATTTTCGGCACTGAGTTCTCATGCAAAATGACTATCAAGGCAGGTGCAGGTGCATTTGTGTGCGGAGAGGAAACTGCACTTATTGAGTCACTCGAAGGTCATCGCGGTATGCCAAGACTTAAGCCGCCTTTCCCTGCACAGAGCGGTTATTGGAAAAAGCCTTCTAATATTAATAATGTTGAAACCTTTGCTAATGTTAGCTGGATAATCATTAACGGCGGCGAAGCATTTGCCGCTATGGGAACAGAAGGCTCAAAGGGAACAAAGGTTTTTGCCGTTACAGGTAAAATCAAGCGTTCCGGATTAGTTGAAATTCCTATGGGTAAAACTCTGCGTGATGTTATATTTGATATTGGCGGAGGCATGAAGGGCGACAAGGCATTTAAGGCAGTACAGATGGGCGGTCCATCAGGCGGATGTATTCCTGCAAGCCTTATTGATACTGTTATTGACTACAAGGCACTTGGTGCTACAGGAGCAATTATGGGTTCAGGCGGTATGGTTGTTATGGATGAAAGCACATGCATGGTAGGCATGGCAAAATTCTTCCTTGACTTTACTGCAAAGGAAAGTTGCGGAAAATGTATTCACTGCCGTATCGGCACTACCCGTATGCTTGAAATTCTTTCAAGAATTACTTCCGGCAAGGGTAAAGACGGCGATGTTGAACTGCTTGAAGAGCTTTGCTACGGCATAAAAGACGGTGCGCTTTGCGGACTGGGACAGACAGCTCCAAACCCTGTACTTACTACGATCAAATATTTCAGAAACGAGTATGATGCGCATATTAATGAGCACACCTGCCCTGCAGGAGAGTGTTCAGATTTAATTGAATATTCAATTATTGAAGATAAGTGCAAAGGTTGTACGCTTTGTGCAAGAAACTGCCCTGTAAATGCTATTTCAGGAGAAGTTAAATCTGCTCATACTATTGATATAAGCAAGTGTATCAAATGCGGAAAGTGCATTGCAAACTGCCGATTTGATGCGATTATTAAGAGATAAGGAGGAAGCAGAAGTGGATATGATTAAATTAACAATTAACGGCAAGGAAGTTACTGCTTCCGCCGGCAGTACAATTCTTGAAGCTGCCAGACAGAACGGTATATACATTCCTACTCTCTGCTATGACGAGGCAGTTGAGGTTTACGGTGCATGCGGTCTTTGCGTAGTTGAAGCTGAGGGAATTCCAAAGCTTCTGCGTTCATGCTCTGCAAAAGCCAGTGACGGCATGGTAATCAATACTGAAAGTGACAGAGTTATTAAATCAAGAAAAATTGCTATGGAGCTTTTGATGTCAGCGCATGACGGCGACTGTATTGCTCCATGTCAGCTTGCATGTCCTGCAAATACAGATTGTCAGGGCTATGTAGGTCTCATTGCCAACGGCGAGTTTGATGCAGCACTCAAGCTGATTAAAGAAACAAATCCTCTGCCGGCATCAATCGGCAGAGTTTGCCCGCATCCTTGTGAAAAGGCATGCAGACGCGGTAAGGTTGAAGAGCCTATCAATATTGCTCAACTCAAGTCTTTTGCCGCTGATCTTGACTTAAAGGGAGAAAGCTATCTGCCTGAATGTGCAGAAAGCACAGGCAAAAAGGTTGCAATTATCGGCGGCGGTCCTGCAGGTTTGACTGCGGCTATGTATCTTCGTAAATTAGGTCACGAGGTTACTGTTTTCGATATGATGGATAAAATGGGTGGTATGCTCAGATATGGTATTCCGCAGTATCGTTTGCCGAAAGAAGTTCTTGATTCAGAAATCAAGCTTATTGAAAAAGCAGGTGTACGCCTTGTAAACAACTGTAAGCTTGGCAAAGATATCACTATTGATATGCTTAAAAAAGTAAATGATGCGATTATTCTTGCTCCGGGTGCATGGAAATCAAGCCCTATGAGAGTTAAAGGGGAAGATACCCAGGGTGTATATGGTGGTATTGATTTTCTTCGCAGTGTAATACAGGGCAATCCTGTTGAAATAGGCGAAAAGGTTGCAGTATGCGGCGGTGGTAACACAGCAATGGATGCCTGCCGTACTGCTGTAAGACTTGGCGCAAAAGAGGTTTATGTAATTTACCGAAGAACTGAAAAGGAAATGCCTGCTGAAGAGATAGAAATTAAAGAGTCAAAAGAAGAGGGCGTAATATACAAATTCCTTACAAATCCTGTTGAAATTCATCAGGAAAACGGCAAGGTGTGCGGTATGACACTTCAGCTTATGGAGCTTGGCGAACCGGATGCATCAGGCAGAAGACGACCTGTTGCCATTGAGGGCAAAACAGAGTATCTTCCTCTTGACAGCGTAATTATGGCTATCGGTCAGAAGCTTGATCCAACCGATTTCAGTGATGTTCAGCTTACAGATCGCGGTACAATCAGTGCTGATGAAGATAGTTTTATGACGAACCTTGAGGGTGTATTCGCTATCGGCGATGCTACAAACAAAGGTGCATCAATTGCTATTGCCGCTATCGGCGAGGCTGACAGATGTGTTAAAGTTGTTGACGCTTATCTTAACGGAAAAGCTCTTGATTTCACTGTGCCATATATCAGCAAGCGTGATGAAGACAGAGTTGATGTAAGCGGCAAAGAGCCACAGGCAAGAACAGTTGCTCAGGTTCTTGATGCAGATGTAAGAAAGAATAATTTTGAAGAGGTTTCTCTTGGTTTAACTGAAGACGAGGCGAAAAAAGAGGCTCAGCGTTGTCTTGAGTGCGGATGCCGTGAATACTTTAAGTGCAGACTTCTCTCAGTAGCACAGAGATATGATATTAAGCCTGAACGCTTTGCAGGCGAAATGCCACAGAAATATACAAAGGATGGAAATGCATTTATCGAACGCAATACAGCAAAGTGTATTCTCTGCGGTCTTTGTGTGCGTTCCTGCAAAGAGGTTGTAGATATCAGTGCTATCGGACTCCTTGGCAGAGGCTTTAAAACAAGCGTATCACCTGCTTTTTCACTTCCTCTTGACCAGACAAAGTGCACAAATTGCGGTCTTTGCGTAAATCTTTGCCCTACAGGAGCACTTACAGAAAAATCTGCTCTTGCAAAGCAAGTTCCTCTTAATGAAGATTATTCTTATGAAAAGGTTACCATTGACGGCAGGGAATGCGAGCTTATTGTTACAAGATATAACGGCAAGGTGCTTCGTGCCGTTCCTAATGATGATAATGCAAGAAACTGCGGACTTTCACGCGAGGAATTAATTGCACTTGTAAAATAAAACATTAACATGCTGAAACAAGGCAGGGGAATCCCTGCTTTGTTTTATTTCTTACTGTTAAAATTTATGATAATCTATAAAACAATAAATCCGAAACCTTGTACAAATTGGTAAAGGTTTCGGATTTATTTTGTTTGGTGCGGGTAACAGGACTTTCCTTTTGCTATCCAAAGATACACTAATTTTCAGAGCCTCGTGTTCAAGTCCTATTGATAAAAAAATAGTAATCACACAAAAGTGTAATTACTATTTTGGTGCGGGTAACAGGACTTGAACCTGCACGGTTTCCCACTAGATCCTAAATCTAGCGTGTCTGCCAATTCCACCATACCCGCATATTCAATTAGCAAGTGATATGTTATCACAACACGCTTGAAATGTCAATTACATTATACTATAATATTCACGGTGAGTTTATGAGGAAAACTTTGTTAATTATAACATCTGCTTTCGCAGTTGTATTTACTTTATGGTATCTGCATTTCGGCAGTTTAACGGAGAATAGCGGGGCTTTATCTGTTACAGGTATTGAGCATCCTGTTTATTTTACAATTTGGGGTGTTTTAACCTTTGCAGGGATTTACGGCAATTTGATGTTTGCATACAAAAAATTGCTCCCGAAGCTTCATTTTAAATACATATTTTTCGCATTATCTGCAATAGGTATGAGCTTAACGCTTTCCTGTGATTTTGATTATTCAATCTATATCCAATATGTGCTTCATTGTTTTGGTTCATTACTATTTTCAGTTTCAACAGGTACTTGCGTTTTTCTTCTGTTTTTCCTCAATTATAAAAGAAATAAAATGTTTTCGGTTTTTACAATTATTATTGGATTTATTTTAATTGCAGATTTGATTTTACTTTTGATTTTCAAAGAAACGGCTTTGATAGAGTCTGTTCCTGTTTTATTTGCTCTTATCATATTGCCCGTACTTAATTTTACATCAATGTTTAAGGATAAAGAATATGCTTCACGATGATTTGAAAAAACTGAATAAGTATCCTTTTCATATGCCCGGGCATAAGAGAAATCCCGATTTCAACATCAATGGCAGCGAAATGGATATAACAGAGATTAAAGACTTTGATAATCTTCATGCTCCAAGCGGCTCAATCCTTGAAATTGAGGAAAGGCTTTCTGCATTATATCATTCTGAAAAATCTTTTATGCTTGTGAATGGTTCAACAGTTGGGCTTCTTGCTTCGGTTTTTGCTGTTACGGAGCAGAAGGATAAAATCATTGTTGCAAGAAACTGCCATAAAAGTGTCTATAATGCCTGCTACTTGCGGGAGCTTAATGTTGTTTATACTGAGCCTGAATATGATGAGAAAAACGGCTTTTATACAGGAATCAAGCAATGCGAGCTTGATAAGGCAATAAAGAATAACCCTGATGCTAAGGCTGTAGTTTTAACCTCTCCAACCTATGAGGGATATGTAAGTAATGTAAGTGCTGATATACCGATTATTGTTGACAGTGCGCACGGTGCTCATTTTGGTTTTGGCAATTTTCCCGAATATCCAAAAGGGGACATTGTTGTTTCAAGTCTGCATAAAACGCTTCCAAGCCTTACTCAAACAGCCGTTTTAAATGTTTACAATAATGCTTTAATTGATAAAGTGAAAATGTATCTTGATATTTTTCAGACAACATCGCCAAGCTATGTGCTTATGAATTCTGTTTCAAAATGTGTTGCATTTCTTGAAAATTCAGAAAAGGCTTTTGCAGAATATGAAGCTATACTTGATGAATTTTATAAAACAAAGCTTGATAATCTTGAGATTGTTAAAACGGATGACAAAGGCAAACTTATCATTTCAACGGCAAAATGCAATATAAACGGCAATCAGCTTGCAGATTTACTAAGAGAAAAATATGCTATCGAATGTGAAATGGAAAGTATAAATTATATAATCCTAATGACCTCGGTTGCTGATACAAAAGAGGCATTTACTGCTCTTAAAAATGCTTTAGTTGAGATCGATAATTCACTTATAAAATGCGGTATTAATACAATCAAAAAGCCTGCCATTCCAAAGAAAATCTACAATAGTTTCGAGATAAAGAAAACAGAAAAGTTTTTTCTGGAAAATGCAGACGGTAAAGTGTCGGCAGAATACATTTTTGCTTATCCGCCCGATATTCCGATTCTTGTTCCCGGGGAAGAGATTACACAGGAAATCATATTCAATATAGCTGAAATGTATAAAAACAATATTAATATAATAAGCGACAGTAATTTGCTTCCAAGCTATATATTGACAAAAGCAGATT
>JAIDLO010000047.1 GCA_029050995.1 Eubacterium sp.
CAAGGATTATTTTTTTCAAAATTTTATTGATAAAAAATTCCTCACTATTTGATCGGCTTCTGCCTTTCGCTTTGGAACAGTTAAAAGTGTAACATATTTGTAATCTTTTAATCTATGTGAAATATCGCCAAGCATTTTGTAACTATTTTGTAATTGATAAGCATAATAAACAAAATTTCGTGTTTTGACTTGACAATTATTTTTACAATTATTAAAAACTGTAAAAATATTTATTTCGGAAATTCGTAAAAATTTATTTTTTATTTATATAATTTGTATATTTTGCTGTAAATATTACATTTGCAAATGCAAATAATAGTATCGGGCAATAAATTTTGCTCATTCAAATTAAAAATGAAAGGAAAAACAGTATGCCGGATTTATTTAATTTAACACCGGAAATGAACAGTTATTTTAATGCTTTGCCGAAAGGTATGCAGGAAAATGTAATTCAAAGCGGTGCAAAGATAAACAGCTTAGCGGATTTAAAACAGGTTGTAAAGGAGCTTTCGGGCAATGAAATATCCTCAGAAAGATAAGGCGGTATCTTCTCCTGATGGAAGCTATAGGAAAAAATACCACCTTAAATCGTCAATCACGAATAGATATTGTGCAAGTGTAAGCAATCCAACTGTTCAGCCGGATGCACGAACAGAAATGGGTGTGCCGATCCCGAGCCTTGAAAATGTTGAGTATTCAAAAGAATATCAGGAAGAAAATCAAAGATAAACAAAAAAGCCATTGCTTACTGCTGTAAGCAATGGCTTTCTGTAATTACATATGGAAAATAAGGTCGTCGCTTTTTTTATTGAAAATCCATATTCCAATGAGTAAAGTTCCGAATGCCCAGGCTGTTGCGCCTAAAAGTAGATTAATATCCATAGTCGTACAGTAATAAACGCACTGTCTGAAAAGCTCTATCATATGGTAAATCGGATTGATTTCTATAAGCAATCTTGTCCATTTTGATTGAATAATATCTATGGAATAAATGATTGGCACAATGTAGAACAGCAAGGTGCAGAATACATCCCACATATACTTTATATCTCTGAAATACACTTGAAGAACGGAAAGAATCAGTCCGACCCCGGCTGTGAAAACCAAAAGGAGTATAAGCGGAACGAAGAATAAAAGTGCGTGCCAATTTAATAAAAGCTCGTCTCCGTGTGAAATACCTGTAAATCTAAAGAATATCCAAACACATACAAAGCATAAAAGAGATATAGAAAGGTTTACAAAGGTTGAAAGAATAGAAGATAAAGGATAAATATATTTCGGTACATAAACCTTCTTTATTATAGCAGCATTCGTTCTGAAGGAAACAAGTGCTGCTTTTGTTGATGTTGTAAAGAATTCAAACAAAAGCCTTCCTGTAAACAAAAAAACAGGATAGCAGGTAATTCCTCTTCTTCCGAAAAGACTGCTGAAAACAACAGAAAGAACTGCCATATTAAGAAGAGGCTGAACGAAACTCCAGAAAATTCCGAGCACGGAATCGCGATATTTTAATTTTATATTCTTTCGTGTTAATTCACGAAGAAGCGATTTATACTGATTGAATGTACCCCAAAAAGTATGTTCGCCGTTTTTTGTATTTTCCATTTAAAACCTCAATACACATCAAAAAGTATTGTTCATTATAGCACAAACAATTGTTAAGTTCAATACAGCATAATTTACAGATTTGTAAATTATTTATCTGAATAAATCGGCAATATAAACAGCGGTTTTTCTTGCAGACATATCTCCGTCAACCGTATAATCAGCAGCTGCAAGATATTTTTCACGCCTTTCGTCATAAAGCTTTTTGGCATTCTCTTTGTCTTTAAAAAGTGGGCGTGAAGCGCCGTCGCCAACCCTTGTACAGATTACATCAAAGGAAGCATCAAGGAAAACAATTTTGCATCCGTTCTTTAATGCATCAACATTTCGTTCAAGGGTAAGTGCGCCGCCGCCTGTTGAGATAACAGCGTTTTTCAGCTCGGCAGCCTTTTTGCAAATTTCAAATTCCAGATCTCGGAAATAATCTTCGCCTCTTGCAGCGAAAATCGCCGGAATGGAAATTCCGGTTTCTTCTTCAATCATTTCATCCGTATCAACAAATTTTCTGCCCATAATTTTGGCAAGCTCTTTGCCAACAACTGTTTTTCCGGCTCCCATAAATCCGCAAAGTGCAATGTTCATTATTTTTCAAGCTCCTTTTTGGTTGTTTCAATAACCCTTTGAATATCCTCTTCCGAGAATTCAACATTGTTCCAGATTTCTTCGGCAATTGCAGCCTGCCAGACAAGCATGGAAAGTCCGTTTGAATATTTGAGTCCGGCTTCCTTTGCGTATTTTATAAACAAGGTTTCCTCTGGATTGTAAATTGCATCAAAAACAGCATCTGCCTTTTGAATGATTTCTTTTGGCAGAACGCAGGCGTTGATGTTTGGATGCATGCCGACAGGCGTTCCGTTTATAATCAGATTGTAGCTTTCGCTTACATCCTTAAGATTTAAAACCTTTGCCTCTTTATCAAGCTTTTCTTTGATTTCGCCTGCTAAAATGTTTGCCGCAGGAATGTCGTCATCCCTGACTGCAATTGTTAAGCTGCATCCTGCAAGCACAGCTTCAAAGGCAAACATTCTTGCAACACCGCCTGAACCGCAAAGAAGAACATCTCCCGATAAATCAATGCCAGCCATTTTTATTGCTCTTAAAAATCCGTGACAGTCCGTATTGTAGCCTTTTAATTTTTCGCCTGTATGAACTGTGTTTACAGCGCCGAAAAGTGCTGCTCTTTCATCAAGCTCGTCCAGAAAAGGAATAACATCAATTTTATGGGGAATAGTTACATTGAAGCCGCAAAGCCCCGTAAGTGATGAAAACTCATTTTTTAAATTTTCGGGAGAAATTTCATAAAGCTTATACTCTCCCTCAATTCCGCTTATTTTGAATAATTCCCTGTGGATAACAGGGGATAAGGAATGGCCTAAAGGATAGCCTGTAAGTCCGAATGATTTCATTATAAATACCTTCCATAATATATGATTTTTTATAGCTGTAAAAATATAGTTTGAATTTAATCCTCAGAGCTATTGACAACTTAGTCTAAATTTTATAATATGATAATAACACAACAGTTAAATATTAACAACTATTATTTTTTGTTTAGGAGAGATTGATTATGGTATTCGAAAAGATACAAGATATTCTTGCAGAACAGCTTGATATTGAAAATGCTGCATCCATTACTATGGATAGCCTTCTTGTTGAAGATCTTGGAGCAGATAGTCTTGATTCAATTGATATCGTTATGAGTGTTGAAGATGAATTTAAAATTGAAGTGCCTGATGAAGTTATTGAAACAATGAATTCAGTTGCTGATATTGTTAATTATATAGAAAATAATATTTAAATATATTTACATATTGTTGACATATGTAATTAAAAATATTAAAATAGAAGAGTGAGCATAAGCTTGCTCTTTATTTTTTGCACTTCAGCCAACCAAGAGCCGAACAAAATAAAGTTCGACTCTTGTTTGGCTAAGGTATTAAGGGGGAAAATTTTTGGGTAAAAAATATGTTATGGCGCTTGATCAGGGTACTACAAGTTCAAGAGCTATCATTTTTAACAAAAAGGGTGAAATTGTAGCAAAGGCACAAAATGAATTTACGCAGTATTATCCGCAGAATGGTTGGGTAGAGCATGATCCAAAAGAAATTCTGTTTTCCGAAATGGAAGCCGTTCTTTCTGTTTTAAGGCAAGGTAAGGTTAATCCAGAAGATATTGCAGGTATCGGAATTACCAATCAGCGTGAAACAACGATTGTTTGGGATAAGGAAACGGGAAAGCCGATTTACAATGCAATTGTTTGGCAGTGCCGCCGTACAGCGGATTATTGTGAAAAACTTAAAGCAGAGGGCTTAAGCGACTATGTTAAGGAAACAACAGGTCTTCTGATTGATGCTTATTTCTCGGCAACAAAAATCAAATGGATTCTTGATAATGTTGAGGGTGCAAGAGAAAGAGCTGAAAAGGGCGAACTCCTTTTTGGTACGATTGATACATGGCTTATCTGGAATTTAACAGTAGGCAAGGTTCATGTTACGGATTACAGCAATGCCTGCCGTACAATGCTTTTTGATATTGATAAGCTTCAGTGGGATCCGTATCTTTGTGAAAAACTTGGTATTCCAATGTCTATGCTTCCTGAGGTTAAGCCGTCAAGCTGTATTTACGGCGAATGTGCTAAGTTCCCGGGTATGGAAGATATTGCAGGTATTCCGATTGCAGGTGCGATCGGCGACCAGCCGGGTGCTCTTTTCGGACAGGGCTGTTTTGAAGAAGGTCAGGCAAAGAATACATACGGAACAGGATGCTTCCTGCTTCTGAATACAGGCGATAAGAGAATTAATTCCCGTTCAAATCTTTTAACAGGCGTTGCCTGGGGCTTGGACGGCAAGATTACATATGATTTAGAGGGCTCAGCATTTAATGCCGGTTCTGTAATCAAATGGCTTCGTGATGAGATTGAGCTTATTAAGGATGCACCTGAATGTGATGAGCTTGCAATGGAAGTTGAGGATTCAAACGGACTTTATTTTGTTCCAGCATTTACGGGTCTTGGTGCTCCGTATTGGGATATGTATGCTCGCGGCTGTATGATTGGTTTAACAAGAGGTATAAACAAAAAGCATATCTGCCGTGCTGTTCTTGAGAGTATTACATTCCAGATGACGGATTTGCTTGAAGCTATGATGAGCGACAGCGGAATTCTTCTGAAGGATTTACGCGTAGACGGCGGTGCATCGGTTTCAGATATTATGATGCAGATTCAGGCGGATATGACAGGCGTTAAGGTTAACCGCCCTGTAAACAGAGAGGCTACGGCGCTTGGTGCTGCTTACCTTGCAGGTCTTGCTACGGGTGTATGGAAAGATACAGAAGAGATTGAAGCAAACCGCCAGGTTGATAAGATTTTCGTTCCGTCTATGGAAGAATCCAAGCGTAATGAAATGTATGCAAATTGGAAAAGAGCGGTTGAGCGCTCAAGAAATTGGGAAAGATAAATAAAGTTAAAACAGTTTGGCTTTATTTAAAAAATATTTTTATAACAGACAAGGAGAAAAAATTTATGTCTAGAGTAGTTTGCCCATGGAATCTTATTTCAGATTTCGTAACAGATGCCTTTGTTGGCTATGGTATTCCGAGAGAAGATGCAGAAATCTGCACCGATATTCTTTTGGAATCAGACAAAAGAGGTATTGAAAGCCACGGTTGTAACCGTTTCAAGCCTATCTATATTGATAGAATTGTTGCAGGTATTCAGAACCCTGTAACAGAGTTTGAAATTTTAAAGGAAACACCAACAACAGCAGTTGTTGACGGTCATAACGGTATGGGTCAGGTTATCGGCTATAAAGCAATGCAGATGGCTATTGATAAAGCAAAGCAGTATGGTTTGGGTATGGTTGCAGTTCGTAATTCCTGCCATTATGGTATTGCAGGCTATTATGCAACACAGGCAACACAGCAGGGCTGTATTTGTATGACAGGTACAAACGCAAGACCTTCTGTTGCGCCTACATTTGGTGTTGAGGGTATGTTTGGTACAAACCCATTTACAATCGGTATTCCTACTGATGAAAAGTTTGATTTTATCTTTGACTGTGCAACCTCTATTACACAGAATGGTAAAATTGAATATTATGCAAGAATTAACGAGGATGTTCATCCTGGTACAATTATCGGCAGAGACGGCGAGCCTGTTGAGGGCGATGCAGGCGTTGCTCTTAAGAAAATTCGTGGAGCAGAGGCTGCGCTTACAACACTTGGCGGTATCGGCGAAGCACTCGGTGGCTATAAGGGCTATGGCTTTGCTATGGCTGTTGAGCTTTTCTCAGCAATCCTTCAGGACGGCGAATACGGTAAGGCTCTTGATGGTAAGGATGAAGAAGGCAATATAAGACCATATCATCTTGGACATTATTTCATCGCAATTGATACAGAGCACTTCCTTGGCGAAGAAATCGCAAGAAAGAAGGCAGGCGATATTATCCGTTCTGTTCGTAATTCTCAGAAAGCACCTGATGCTGAAAGAATTTATACAGCAGGCGAAAAGGAATATGAAATCTGGAAAGAGCGTGAAAACAGCGGTGTTCCGATTACAGAAGCAGTTCAGAAAGAAATTCTTGAAATTCGTGATAAGCTTCAGCTTGATTATGTATTCCCTTGGGAAGAGGGATATACGCCTTATCCTGAAACTGTTAAGGCAACATCTCATATTGAAAGAAAATAATTTATAAAAGAGGATACAATTATGGATTACAGAAAAGAATCATTAAAGCTCCACGGCGAGTGGAAAGGTAAAGTTGAAGTTGTTGCAAGAGCAAAGGTTAATGATAAAGATGCACTTTCACTTGCATATACTCCGGGTGTTGCAGAGCCTTGTCTTGCAATTCAGGATGATTATAAAAAGAGCTGGGATTTAACACGCCGTTGGAATATGGTTGCTGTTATTACGGATGGTACTGCTGTTCTCGGTCTTGGCGATATCGGTCCTGAGGCAGGTATGCCTGTTATGGAGGGTAAATGCGTACTCTTCAAGGAATTTGGCGATGTTGATGCTTTCCCGCTTTGCGTTCGTACAAAGAATGTTGATGAGTTCGTACAGACAGTTTATAATATCAGCGGTTCATTCGGCGGTATCAACCTTGAGGATATTGCTGCTCCAAGATGCTTTGAAATTGAACAGAAGCTCAAGGAAATGTGTGATATTCCAATTTTCCATGATGATCAGCATGGTACAGCTGTTGTTGTTTCTGCTGCTCTTATCAATGCTACTAAGCTTACAGGCAAGCCGCTCAGCGAATGCAAAGCTGTTATTAACGGCTCAGGCGCAGCAGGCATTGCTATTGCAAAGCTTCTTATGTCACTTGGTCTTAGGGATGTTATCCTTTGCGACAGAACAGGTGCTATCTATGAAGGCAGAGAAGGCCTTAATGCTTCTAAAGAAGATATTGCTAAGGTTACAAACAGAGAAATGACGAAGGGCACACTTAAGGAAGCCGTTGTTGGAACAGATGTATTCATCGGTGTTTCAGCTCCCGGTGTTCTTACACAGGAAATGATTAAAACAATGAACGCTGATCCTATCGTTCTTGCTATGGCAAATCCAACACCTGAAATTATGCCTGATGAAGCAAAAGCAGCAGGTGCTAAGATTGTTGGTACAGGTAGATCAGATTTCCCGAATCAGATTAATAATGTTGTTGCATTCCCGGGTATTTTCCGCGGTGCGCTTGATGTTCGTGCAAGCCAGATAACAGAGAATATGAAAATTGCAGCAGCTTATGCTATCGCTTCTCTTGTTGATGATAAAGATCTTAATCCTGATTATATTCTTCCATATGCATTTGATGAAAGAATTAAGGATACAGTTGCATCAGCAGTTGCCGAAGCAGCTAAGAAAGACGGCGTAGCAAGAATTTAAGTTCTTAATTAAATATTTCTTTACTGCCACCGGGTAGTAAAAATGCATTAGCAATTTGCGTAAAGCATTCGTACATTTGTCGTTAGGTCTTTGAAGATAAGTGTATGAATGCTTTTTTGTTGGAGGTAATACTATGAAAATTTGCAGTAAGCTGTCAAAAACAGAATTTATCATATGGCTGTTTTCTGTTCTTTTAATTCTGGTTTCATTTCTGTTTGTTTCCCAAAAGGATTATTTAACGCTTATCGCTTCTCTGATTGGTGCAACGGCTTTGATTTATGTTGCAAAAGGCGAGCCGCTGGGGCAGATCTTAACTGTTGTTTTCAGCATATTCTATTCTGTTATATCTCTTAAATTTCATTATTACGGAGAAATGATAACCTATCTTGGAATGACTGCGCCTATTGCAATTATGAGTACGGTTTCGTGGCTGAAAAATCCTTATAAAAAGGGAGAAGCAGAGGTTAAAATCTCAAAGCTTTCAAGAAATAAAATGATTTTGATGATTGTTTTAACCGTATTGGTTACCATTGCCTTTTATTTCATTTTAAGATATTTTAATACTGCAAATCTGTTTATGAGTACAGTTTCAATCGCAACAAGCTTTTCTGCCTCCTATTTAATGCTTTTCAGAAATCCCTATTACGCAGTTGCCTATGCAGCAAATGATGTTGTGCTGATTATCCTTTGGGTGCTTGCATCTATGGATGATATAAGCTATCTGCCTATGATTATTTGTTTTGTTATCTTCTTAATCAATGATGTGTTTGGCTATGTAAGCTGGCAGAAAAGAAAAAAACTGCAGGATAAAAAGAATTAAGGAGTACCGATCGGTACTCCTTTTGTTATGTTATTCGCTTTTTAAATACCACTCAAGCTCTGTTGCGGGAATGATTTCGTAATTATTTTCGCCATCACCGATTCTTAATATAACATTCTTAATACCTGCCTGTATAATCATTCTGGCACAAAGAGGGCAGGGCTTTGCCTTATGAACAGAACAATCATTCGGGTTTACACCTGCAAGGTATAAATCAGCACCAATGGTTTGTTCTCTTGAACAATTGAGTAATGCATTTGCTTCAGCGTGTATAGCTCTGCACATACCATAGCCTTCGCCTTGATGAAGGTCTTTTTCAATTCGGGGACATTTGCCGATATCACAGCAATCCTCAAATCCTCTTGGAGAGCCATTGTAGCCTGTTGAAATAACAGCATCATCCTTAACGATAACGGCACCGTATTTTCTTTTTATACAGGTGCTTCTGTATGCAAAGTTTTCAGCGCAGTTTAAATATGTATCAATTTTTGAAATTCGTGTATTATTTTTAGGTATAACCATTGCTCGCACCTCTCTGTTTTATATTAAATCTGAAATAATTGTATTTGAAACCAAAAAGCCTTTTGGGGTAAACGAAATATTTTCGCCGTTTTCTTTCATATAGCCTGCGTTGATATATGGCGTTAAATCCTTTTTAATGAGGAATCTTGGTATACCCTTCGAGAGTCTTAAGCCAAGCATGATCTGCTCTTCCTCGCCGCCTCCTGTGCCGTCATCAATGATATTGAAGCTTTCGTCATAGTAAAATCGTCTGCCGTTCCAGAAGCTGTGTGCAGATTTGCCGATTCCAAGATAGGGGATAAGCTGCCAGTATTTTGTGTTGTGCCTGCTTTCAAAATTCGGTTTTGCAAAATTGCTTACCTCATATTGATGAAATCCCATATCCGAAAGTGCATCAACTGCTTTTAAATACATATCGGAAACGCTGTCTTCGTTCGGTAAATCAAGTTTGTTCTGCAATTTGTAAAATGGTGTATTTTCCTCAATTTTGAGCATATATGCGGAAATGTGGGTAACATCCATTTCTTTTATAAAGTCAAAGGTTTCGTTTAATCCGCTCAATGTCTGCTTCGGTGTGCCGATCATCAAATCAAGACTGATGTTTGTAATGCCTGCTTTTCTTGCATTGAAAATAGCTTTTGCAACATCCTCTTTGCCTGCCGTTCTGCCAAGTGCAAGCCGTTCTGTTTTAACGGCACTCTGCATACCGAGCGAAATTCTGTTTATTCCGTAATCGGCATATCGCTTAAAATCTTCTTCAAGATTTTTGCTTGGGTTGCATTCAATGGTTATTTCCGAATTATTGCCTATTTTAAAAGCCTTTCGTGCAGAATTAAGAATATTGCCAATCAGCTGCGGTTCTAAAATACTCGGCGTTCCTCCGCCGAAATAAACAGTATCAAATTCAGCACCCTTGTATTTTTCAAATTCCTCAATTACTTGCTTTGCATAATGCTCTGCTAATTCTTTATCGTATTTAACAGAGTAAAAATCACAATATGGGCATTTGTTTCTGCAAAAAGGAATGTGAATATATAAACCTGCTTTTTCTATTTTAATCACCGCCAGTGTTTATAAATTAAATACTGTATTAATAATACCATATATAATCAAAAGAGCAATACCAATAAATACTAAAGCAAATAATGCTATTAGTATCAAAGAATATATTTCGACAATTTTTGGATGTTTGTCTTTAAATATAAATAGAGGAAGAATTATAATGCTTACAATTGCAAATAGTATAAAGGGATATAAAAAGCCATACCAAAAGTTTTCATTTCTCAATACCATACCCGCAATGCCACGCACCGTAGAAACCGCTAAAACAAGAAAAACAAGCCACCAAATGCCGTGTTTTTTCTTTACTTTCTCATAATCTATCAATAAAAAATGTTTTGAAATATAGTGAAGCATAGGCTTTTCAAATTCCATATAATCCTTAAAGATATCAACGAATTTATTGCCTTTTGCTTCATCATTGTTGATTTCTTCCCAGTAATGCTCTTCGTCAAAGGATTTGTTATCTGTGTTTTCTTTTTGGATTTCTTTACATAATTCAATAGAACCATTCAGGCGTTCAATTTCTTTTTGCAAGTTTTTAATACTTTGAGAAACAGCTTCCTGCAATTCTAATTCATTATTAAAAATCTTTTTAATATCTGTTACAGATATTCCGAGTTTTCTGTAAACAATAATCTTTTTTAAAACGGCTATATCGCTATCACTGTAATCACGATAGCCGTTTTCTTTTCGTTTCGGGTTCAGCAATCCCTCTTTTTCATAAAAACGAATATTAGCTCTTGAAATATTCAATTCATTTTCCAGTTCCTGAATTTTCATTTTCTCACCTCAAAAGAATTATAAAGTATAAACTTACTTTACAGTCAAGTGCTAATATGTTTTTTTATCAATATTTTTACGAAAACCTCCCTCATTCGAGGGAGGCATCAGATAAATTATTTCTTTCTGCTTTCAGCTTTCAGTCTGAGCTGTTTATCAAGAATTGTTTTGCGGAGTCTGATTGATTTCGGAGTAACCTCAAGAAGTTCATCATCAGCAAGAAATTCCATACTCTGCTCAAGGGAAAGCGTTGTTGGAGGAACAAGCTTCAAGGCTTCGTCCGAACCGCTTGCACGGGTGTTTGTAACATGCTTTTTCTTGCATACATTACAGATGATATCTTCGTTTTTAGCACATTCGCCGACAATCATACCTTCGTACACATCAACACCGGGTCCAACGAAAAGCTTACCTCTGTCCTGTGTGTTCCAAAGGCCGTAGCCTGTTGTTGTGCCTGTTTCGTGAACAACGATTGATCCTCGTGTTCTTGTTGCAATATCGCCTGCATATGGCTCATATCCGCTGAACAGTTGGTTCATAATACCGTTACCGTTTGTATCTGTTAAAAATTCGCTTCTGTAGCCGATCAGACCTCTTGAAGGGATTTTGATTTCAAGATGTGGCATACCTGTTGTGCGGGTATCCATAACAACGATTTCGCCCTTGCGAGAGCAAAGTTTTTCAACAACAGAGCCAACATATTCTTCAGGCACTTCAATAATTGCAAGCTCAACAGGCTCAAGCGTCTGACCTGTTTTCTCGTCCTTTTTCATAATAACCTGCGGGCGGGATACCTGGAATTCATAGTTTTCACGGCGCATTGTTTCAATCAGTATTGAAAGATGAAGCTCTCCGCGACCGCTTACTTTGAATGTATCCATAGAATCTGTTTCTTCAACACGCATAGATACATTGGTTTCAACCTCTTTGAAAAGGCGTTCACGAATGTTACGGCTTGTTACATATTTGCCCTCTTTGCCTGCAAACGGAGAATCATTTACGATAAAGTTCATACTGATTGTAGGCTCGTCTATTTTTACAAAAGGAAGCTGTTCAACGCATTCCGGATCACAGGCAGTTTCGCCGATGTTCAAATCAGGGATACCTGCAACGCAGATTAAATCGCCAACAGTTGCCTCCGTGCAAGGTACTCTTTTAAGTCCCTCAAACTGATAGAGCTTTGAAATTCTGATGTTCTCACGGCTTTCATCCTGCTTGCATAAAACATAAGGTGCATTTGCCTTAACAGTGCCTCGTTCAACTCTTCCTACGCCGATTCTGCCGACATAATCATCATATTCAAGTGACGAGAAAAGAATCTGTGCAGGGCCGTCAGCATCTCCCTCAGGGGATGGAATATGGTCTAATATTGCATCAAGAAGCGGACGCATATCGCCCTCACGAACGGAGGAATCAAGGCTTGAATATCCATCTCTTGCAGATGCGAAAACAACAGGGAATTCAATCTGATTATCGTCTGCACCAAGCTCAATGAAAAGGTCAAGCACCTCGTCGATAACCTCATCAGGTCTTGCACCGTCACGGTCTATCTTGTTGATAACAACAAGCGGCGTTTTATGTAAGCCAAGTGCCTTTTTAAGCACAAAGCGTGTCTGCGGCATACAGCCCTCAAATGCATCAACCAGAAGAAGAACGCCGTCTACCATTGTTAAAATACGCTCAACCTCGCCGCCGAAATCAGCATGGCCCGGGGTATCTACAATATTGATTTTCGTATCCTTGTAATGGATTGCCGTGTTTTTGGAAAGAATTGTAATTCCGCGTTCTTTCTCAAGATCATTGCTGTCCATTACACGCTCGTCCACTGCCTCATTCTCACGGAAAGTACCGCTCTGGCGAAGCAATTCGTCTACAAGCGTGGTTTTGCCGTGGTCAACATGGGCAATGATTGCTATATTTTTTATATTTTGTCTTGTACTCAATTTAATCACCTTCAGATTTATTTCTTGATATTAAAGCTGTCTCTGAGCGGAACGGTGCGGTTAAACACAAGCTTGTCCTCTGTTGTGTCTGTATCAACGCAGAAATATCCGTTTCTCATAAACTGGAATCTGTTGCCTGCTTTTGCACTTGCAAGGCTCTTTTCGCAGTAAGCTGTAACTGTTTTAAGTGAATCAGGATTAAGATTATCCTCAAATGAGCTTACGCCTTCCTCGTCGCTCGGGTTCGGAACATTGAAAAGTCTGTCGTAAAGTCGAACCTCTGCCTTAACATTGTCCTCACATGAAACCCAGTGAATTGTGCCCTTAACCTTTCTGCCGTCTGCACTGTCGCCGCCGAAGGTTTCGGGGTCATAGGTGCAGTGAACGCAGGTTACATTTCCGTTTTCGTCTGTATCATATCCGGTGCAGGTAACGAAATAAGCCTTGATAAGTCTGACCTCGTTGCCGGGGAAAAGGCGGAAATATTTTTTTACAGGCTCAATCATAAAATCATTTCTCTCAATGAAAATCTCTTTTGAGAATGTCATTTTTCTTGAGCCGTATTCAGGATGATCGGGATGATATTCAACCTCAACCTCTTCCGTTTTGCCCTCCGGGTAATTATCTATAACAACCTTGAGCGGATCAAGAATTGCCATAGCACGAGGAGAGGTCTGGTTCAGATGATTTCTTACACAGCTTTCAAGCATAGCAAAATCAATTACGCTGTATGCCTTTGAAACGCCGATACGCTCGCAGAAATCGCGGATAGCTTCCGGTGTATATCCACGGCGGCGCATACCGCTTATTGTTGCCATTCTCGGATCATTCCAGCCGTCAACAATTTTATCCTGAACAAGCTTAAGGCATTTACGCTTTGATGTTAATGTGTAATTGAGATTCATTCTTGCAAACTCAATCTGCCTTGGCTTTTCGCCGTCTATGCATTCATTAACAACCCAATCGTAAAGCGGTCTGTGGTTTTCAAATTCAAGTGAGCAAAGTGAATGTGTAACCTTTTCGCAGGCATCTGAAAGCGGATGTGCGAAATCGTACATCGGATAAACGCACCATTTATCGCCTGTTCTGTGATGATACGCAAACATAATGCGGTAAATGATCGGATCTCTCATATTCAGCTTCGGGCGAGCCATAGCAATCTTTGCACGAAGCTCCTTTGCGCCTTCGGGGAA
>JAIDLO010000048.1 GCA_029050995.1 Eubacterium sp.
TTGCAATAGAATCATTGGGAATTAGCCAAGTTTAGAAAACATAGTATTTAACGGTGATGAAAATGTTTTCTGCTTTACTATCCATTTTAAGTGCAAATCTACTTTATTTTATTCTGCACATCAACAACACATCCAGCTTTCCGAAACCGCTTAATTCAAAGGAAGAGGCAGCGGCGCTTGAGCGCTTGAAAAACGGAGACAAGGATGCCCGCGCTTTACTGATTGAGCGAAACCTAAGGCTTGTGAGCCACATTGTTAAAAAATACTATTCAAAAACAAATGACACGGATGATTTAATCTCAATCGGCACAATCGGACTGATTAAAGCAATAGACAGCTTTAATCCCGACAAAGGCATCCGCCTTGCAACATATGCAAGCAGATGCATAGAAAATGAAATACTTATGCATTTTCGCAACATACGAAAAAATGCAACAGATGTTTATCTGAACGATTCGCTTGAAATGGACAAAGACGGAAATCCGCTTACAATTCAAGAAACAATCAGCGACAACAGAGATTTAGCCGAGGATCTGGAAACAAAAATAAAATGGGAAAAGGTTTCCAAAATCATTGAAAATATGGAGGATGAAAGAGAAAAGGAGATTATCATTTTAAGATACGGGCTGAACAACAGAAAACCGCTTACACAACGAGAGGTTGCGCAGCGGTTGGACATAAGCAGAAGCTATGTTTCAAGAATTGAGAAAAAGGTTTTGAATGATATAAAAAATTCAGTTAAATAAAAACCTTTTATATGCCGTATCCATATGTTATAATTTAGAAAAAGGCATAAGAGGATATGAATATGGGCAGGAATTCTAAAAACAAAAAGGCTTTATTACAGCGTATAATTCACATTATTTTTTTGATAATCGGAATGGGCACAGGATTTTTCTTAGCGCTATATCTGAAAAGCACTTTAATCATAGCATCTTCCGAACAGCTAAGCAAAAAGCTCCTATACATCATAGTTGTGCTGATTACGATGTATATAAGCCTATTTATTCAAATCATTATTCACGAGGCTGGGCATCTGATTTTCGGATTGCTTACCGGTTACAAATTCCGTTCATTCAGAATTTTCAATTTAATGTTTATCAAGGAAGAAGAATGCATAAGGCTGAAAAAGCTTTCCCTTGCAGGAACAGCAGGACAATGCCTGATGGCTCCTCCGGATATCAAAAATGGTAAAATGCCTGTAATCCTATACAATCTTGGCGGTGTAATTACAAACATCATTACAGGTTTGGCTTTCTTCGGTTTATATTGTATTTCAGCAAGCATACCGCTTCTTGCGGATGCAATGATCATTTCTTCCGTTTTGGCATTTATTTTTGCCATATCAAACGGAATACCGCTCAAAACGCAAACAATTAATAATGACGGCCACAACACATTAGAGTTACTTTGCAATGAAAATGCCAAACAAGCATTCTTTACACAAATGAAAATTGCAGAAAAAAACGCTGAAAACATTCGCTTAAAGGATATGCCTGAAGAATGGTTTACCCTGCAAAATGATGAGGCTATAAAAAGCAGCCTTGCTGCAACAATAAATGTGTTTGCCTGCAACAGATTGATGGATGAACTCAAATTTGAAGAAGCTGATAAACTAATGCAGCATTTGCTTGAAACAGATAACGGCGTAATCGGACTGCACAAAAAGCTGATGATATGCGACCGCATATATATTGAACTTATTTCCGCAAATAATGCCGAAACGCTGAACAGGCTTCGCAGCAAAGAACAGCAGAAATTTATGAAACAGATGCGAAATTTTCCGACAGTTATACGCACGGAATACCTGTATGCACTGCTTGCTGAAAAGGATATAAAGAAAGCCGAAAAGCTGAAAGCACAATTTGAAAAATGTGCAAAAACCTATCCATATCAAAGCGACATTCAATCAGAGCGAGAGCTGATTGAAATTGGAGAAAAAGCAAACACCTCGGAGTTTTAACTCTGAGGTGTTTTTCATTTATCTTTCAAAAATATTTCCGCCTGAACAATCTACGGCTACTGTTAAAGGGAAGCTTTCAAACATCAGCTCTTTAACAGATTCACAGCCGAGATCATCATAGGCTATTACATTACAGCTTTTTATGCACTTGGAAGCAAGAGCGCCTGCACCGCCGATTGCGCAGAGATAAACTGCATTATTCCTTACAATTGCATCACAGACAGCCTTATTTCTTTCGCCTTTTCCTACCATAGCAACAACGCCCTTATCAAGCAACAACGGCGCAAAAACATCCATACGGCTTGAGGTTGTTGGCCCGCAGGAGCCGACAGCAAGGCCTTCGGGCGCAGGGGTCGGACCGGCATAATATATAACCGCATCCTTTAAATCATAAGGAAGCTCTTTCCCGTTTTCCATTGCTTCAACAATTCTTTTATGCGCTGCATCACGAGAAGTATATACCTTGCCGGAAAGGACAACTCTATCCCCGGCTTTCAGCTTTTTTGCATAATCACGAAGCTGATTTACATTAAGATTATATTCCATCTTTATTTTCCTGCAATTTCTTTTTTAATTCTTCATTTTCCTCTTCAAGAGCCTGCAGAACAGCTATATTCTGATTAAGCTCTCTTGTTGCTTCTTTCAGCTGAAAATCAAGATTTGAATTAATAATTTCAAGCCTTTGACATTCAAAGTTTACATCTTCCAGCGCCGCCATAAGCCTTGAAATTTTTTCTTTTAATAATTCTACATCCGTAGTGTTATAATCGTTCATTTATTTCCTCTTAAACAATATTAGGCAATAGAGAGTAATCCAAGCCATAGTTTAAATTGGCTGATTTGCCTATTCAAAAGAGGCCGCACAAAATGCAGCCTCAATGAAATAATTATCTGTCTATATCAGTATCAATTTCAAAATAGCGTGAACCGAACCAATTAACCTTTGCATTATAATCTTTTTCAATCTGTTCAGTTTTAGCAATTGTTTCTTCTGCATCAAGCTGAGAAATAGCCAAAGCTTTCCATACAGGTGTCTTTGAGTCAGAATCTAAATACATAATATGATAACCGGATTGAGACTGAACAATACCTGTATCCCCTGCTTTTCTGCCGTCTGCAAAGCACCAGTTATTAAATGTAGCAACCATTTTGCCCGGTTCTACATCTGAATAAAGACCGCCGTTTTCCTTTGAGCCGGGATCTGCAGAATTCTTCTCAGCAAGCTTTGCGAAAGCATCTGCTGTCTTTTTACCATTATTGAATTCAGCAAGAATTTTTTCTGCCTTTTCCTTTGCTGCTGCCCAATCTTTAGCAGAAGCTTCTGTTGCTTTTGAAGGATCATCCTTAGGAGATACAAGAATATGACGAATATTTACAGCATTTACCTTTGGCTCAGCTGCAGGTGAAAGAACATAAACAACAGTATTTGAAAACTGCTTTTTATCGCCTGCTTTTCTGTCTGCGCTGAAGAGCCAATCAAGACCTTCGTATTTCTTATCTTCATCCTTCTTGCTTGAATCATCCGGATTTGCGATTGTGAACTGGCTGTTTTTAAAGAACTCTCTTGATCCATAAAGCTGTGTTGAAGCAAGGTCATCCTTATAATATTCCTTATTGAAATCGCCATCAGCATACTTAACAGCAAGCTCTGTAAAGTTTGATGCATCATCCTTTAAAGCCTTAAGGAATGCTTTTGCACTTTTTTCATCTTTTGCTTCAAAGATTCTTACATTAACAGTTTTTAATTTATCAGCATTATCTTTTCTGTATTTATCATAATCTTCATCTTTATGCTCAACAGTAATCTTTTCAGAGCTGATATCTGATTTATAGTTTTCAGCAATATAAGAACGGATTGCTTCCTGGCGGAATACATGCTCTGTTACACCCTTACCCATAACAGCTACAAGATAAGCAGAAAGAGTATAGCCATAGCCTTCAGCTGCTTCTTTGTATTCGGAAATGGTGCTTTCAAGCTCTGTTTTCTGTGTTGATTTAATTTCAGGCTCAACACCGTCATTTGCCTTTACAGCAGCGAGATAGAAGGAATAAGTTTCTTCAATATCTTCAATTACTTCATTATGAACATAATCCTGCCATGTGATTGTATTGCCGTCTTCATCCGTAGTTTCCTGGCTGGAGAGAGGTTTTGTAAAATCAGCATCAATCGGTTCCTGAAGAAGACCGAGAATCTCCATCAAAGCACTGTTTTCATCATCAGAATCCTTTGCTGCTGCCTGACGCTGCTTAAGATTATTATACTTTAAAGCATAATAGTAATTGTAAGTTGAAACAGGAACATTGATTTTATCGCCGTCATCATTTTTGATTGTAACAGCGGTTAAATAAGTTGTCCACTGAAGCGTTGAATGAATAAAGCCCTTTCTTACAAGACCGGTTGCAACATAAGTTACAAGAAGAGCAATGACAATAACAACTGCAACAACAGATTTTATAATCTTTGCTGTATTTGCTGAAATGCCTTTCTTTGATTTTTTACCCTTTGGGGATTTTTTTTCTTTCTTTGATTTTTTACCGCCGTCTAAAACAGAACCGCCGGCAAATAAATCATCATTTAATTCTTTTTTTGCCATAATTTATCTTCCTCAATTTTTATATAAAAATTTGTCACTAAACATTTTACACTATAATTTATAAATTTACAAGAACAAATTTAAATATTAGATTTAAATATTACTGCACAGATGCTGTATCCGGTTCAACATTTGCCGGTACAGATGCGGCTTCCGTTGTTTTTGGCTCAGCCTTCGTTGTGCTTCTGAAAGCATAACGCTCTTTATATTCAACCGAGTTAATCATTTCTTCGCTTTTATCATTATACGCATCATCCATAAGATTAAAAATATAAGTTGGACCGTCATAAATGAAATACATAATATGATAACCAAAATCACTTTTTACGATTTCAACATCGCCGTATTTTCTTGATTTATCGGTTGCCCATTTTTCAAATGAAGGAACCATTGCACCGAGCTGTGTTTTTAAGATTGCACCGCCGTATAAGCCGGAGCTGCCTGATGAAGTAGAGTTTACATCTGCGCTGTATTTTTCTGCAAGCTCTGCAAAAGCAGTTTCTGTTTTATCACTCTTATCATATTCATTATAAATCTGTTCTGCCTTTAAAAGAGCTGCAGACCATTCCTTCTTTGTTGCATCTGCTGCAGTTTGAGGATCATCATTCGGAGATACAAGAATATGCCTTACGGAATAAAGCTCTGTCTGATCCGGCTTTGCTTCGGCAGTATAAAGGAAGACACATGCAAAACCTTGTTCCTTATTAACATAATAGGTTGTATCGCCTTCTTTTCTGTCTGAAGATTTAAACCAATTCAAAACACCCTCGCCAAATTGGCTTTTTACTGCATCAGCTTTATAGGTTGCAACAGCAGAATCCTTTAATGTAGCAAGAGCTGATTTTTTGTCTTCAAAATATCCCTGTGATACTGCCATATCAACAAGATCCTTGCAGAAATCCGGTATAGCTTCCTTCAAATCTTTTAAGGTTTTTATCTTTTCGCTGTATTCCTTAACCTGTTTTTCAACCTTATTCAGACTGTCTGCATCACTTGGATTAAATTGATTTTCGATATAAGCAAGGGTAACATAATTATCTTTGTTTTCCTCATAATACTTTAATGCTTCCTTTTCTGAAACAGAAGCAGTAACCTGCATTACATTGTAATAAGTCTGGCAGATATTTCTTTGCTCATAAAACTTTTCTATCGTTTCGATACCGCAGTATTCGCCGTAATTCTTCGTAAGATATGCCTTGAGGCTTATACCCTCTTCAGCTGCGGAAGCCTTAAGACTATCTATAGAGCTCTGGATGCTTTCTGCCTGTGCGTCCGTAAGGGTAATACCTTCTTTTACTGCAGGCTCGTAATAAGCAGATACATATTTAAGCTGCTGGATTGTATCACGCTTGAATATTTCTTCCCAAGTGATTTTCTCGCCGTTTTCATCAACAGTTTCCTGCTTCGAAAAATCCTTTGTAAAATCAATATCATAATAGCCGCTTGCAGCATACTGCTCGTAATTGCTTACAACAAGATTGTAATAAAGATTATACATACCGACAGATACCTTTGTATTGCCTACCTTTAAAGCAACATTACCGGGTGTCATTTTCTCACTGCTGTTCGGAATAGCAAAAAAGAATATTCCGGCAGCAATAATTGCAGCAGCAAGAACGGCAGAAGCAAAAGAAAGCAAAACAATTCTGAGCTTCTTTTTATTGATTACAATCGTTTCCTTCTTTTCCTTTTTCTCTTTTTTTACTTTATTTTTCGGCTTGTTTTCAACCGGGGCTTCAATTTCAAAGCCATCACCAAGCACCAATTTATTTTCCAGCGTTGGTGCCTCAGCTTCAAACTGCCAATTATCATTTTCTTCAAACTTAACTTCCTGGTTTTCCTGCGTTTCTTCAGGATTAACCTTTTCTTCGTTAATCTCTTTTTCTTCTTTGTTCATAACAAAACTCCGTTCATTAAAAT
>JAIDLO010000049.1 GCA_029050995.1 Eubacterium sp.
GAATTAGACAATAAATTATGGTATAATATCAAAGTTAATTCGGGCATAATAACCATAAAAGGATGTGTTATTATGTCAGAGGAAAATGAAAATCAAAACCAGAATGCGAATCAGCATGAAGAAACTGCCGCTCAGAGCTCTTTTGAAACAGGTTCGATTACTGTTGAGAAAAACGGGCATTTCATTCATTGCTTAACCATAATCGGTCAGATAGAAGGGCATTATATTCTGCCAAGCCAAAATAAAACAACCAAGTATGAGCATGTCATTCCGCAGCTTGTTGCCATTGAGGAAAGCAAGGAAATAGAGGGGCTCCTGATCATACTGAATACAGTCGGCGGAGATGTTGAGGCAGGTTTGGCAATTGCCGAGCTTCTTTCTACGATGAAAACGCCAACGGCCTCTTTAGTACTTGGCGGCGGTCATTCAATCGGTGTTCCGCTTGCGGTTTCCTGTAGAAAAAGCTTTATTGTTCCAAGTGCTACAATGACTGTTCATCCTGTTAGAATGAACGGCTTGGTGCTTGGTGTTCCGCAAACCTTATCTTATTTTGAAAAAATGCAGGATAGAATTGTTAATTTTGTTGAGAATAATTCAAAAATTTCTGCGGATTCCTTTCGTAAGCTGATGATGAAAACAGGCGAACTGATTATGGATGTAGGTACTGTGCTTGACGGGGACGGTGCAGTTGAATGCGGGCTGATTGATGAGCTTGGCGGTTTATCGAATGCTCTTGGCTTCCTGAATAAAGTAATTGAAACGGAGAGTGCGGAGTGTTCTGGTCAATAATTAATGAAAATGATATTTTGTTTGATGAAAAGACAATAGAAGCAAAAAATTGTATTCGCTCAAGTAATCCATACGATTATTTAAGAAATGGTTATTTTATTGATAATGCTTCTATGTTTGGAGGGAAGAATATTGTCGATTATAACAGCAATATTTCAAGCTATAGGACAAGCTTTAACATTCATATTTCCAATATCTGAAAACGGTCATTCAGCAATTTTTCATAATTTTGCAGCCCGTAATTCCGGCGATGTTTCGGAGCTTACGGGGCTTATACATATTGGAATTGCTCTTGGACTTTTAATTGCGTTTTATAAAGTATTTTTACGCAATTTTGTTGAAATCGTTAACAGCTTTAAAGAAATGTTTTCAAAGGATTTAAAGGTAAGAAGAGCAAAAAATTCAAGAAAATTTATGTATTTTACTTTGATTTCCTTTGTTCCGATGCTGTTCTACTTTGTTCCGATTGGCAAAAAGGGTAATCTGTATCATATATTGCAAATGCTGTCTTACGACAGTAATCTGCTTTCGGAGGGTATTGCTTTTCTTATTACGGCAACGCTGCTGCTTTTTGCTTCCTTTACTATGACAAAGAATAAGGAAAATAGGGGAAATCAGCTTTCCGTTCCTATAGTAATTATTCTTGCAGTGCTGGTTTTCATTACATTGCCTATTGCAGGCTTGTCCTTATCAGCAGTTATTATTTCTGTGGCAGTAATCTGCAATATAAATAAGAATATTGCTTTTCGCTATTTTATAAGCATTTCCGTTCCGATTTTAATTGTTAAAGGCATCATTGAAATTGTAACCTGTGCTTCAAGAGTATCGGTTGTGGCAGGTGTGATTGCCGTTGTTGTTGCGGCTGCTGCGGCATATCTTTTTTCAAAGCTGTTCAAGGTTGTTGTAAGCAATATGTATTTGAAATATTTTTCCTATTACGATTATGCAATAGGTGTTATTGTTCTTGTAACAGGAATTGTTCAATTATTTATAAAATAAGAGGTAGTTATGGCTAATAATTCAAAACAAATAAAAGAATACAAAAAGCAAACAAGGCAAGGTCAGTCAAAGGCTGCTGCTGAAAGAGCGGCATTTGAGAAGCAGAAAAAGCAGGAAAATATAACAAGAATAGTAAGTGTTGCACTTTTTGCACTTTCGGTTATTTTCTTTTTCATAGCGGTAATCAGCGGAGAGGGCGCATGGAATATTCTACATAATGTTTATGTTGGGCTTTTCGGCATACTTGCTGCCTGCCTATTTCCAATCGTAACAATTGCTTTAATCATTTTTTATTCTATTAAAGAAAATGATCCGTCAAAATTAATATCAAAAGGTATTGAAGCAGCTATCTTTGTGCTTTTAATTTCAGCACTGATTCATATTATTCAGAATCAGCCGGGCGATGATTTTATTCTTGCTGTAACAGGGGCATATAAATCTGCATCAGCTGAATTTAACGGCGGTTTCTTTGGTGCTCTCATCGGCTGGCTTCTTTTAACGCTCGGAAGAGCTCCGGCTATAATTGTTGATATCGTGTTGATTTTTGTTGATTTTATGCTTCTCAGTGCGTTAACAATTATTCAGTTTTTCAAGGGTGCTGCAAAGCCTGCAACATATACATACGAAAAGGTTGCTCCGGTAATCAATGAAAGAATTGAGCAAAGAAAGCTTAGAAAAGGCAGTATTGATGTTCCTTTGGATATAACACCTCCGGGGGAAGAACCACCAAAGCCTGCTAAGAAACCTAAAAAGCAGACTGCGCTTGATGTTGCAGTAGAAGAAGAAAATCCAACCTCAGTTCCGAGAACGATTATAGATGAAATCAACGCTGCAAATGAAAGAAAGAGAAAGCAGAAGATTGAAGAGGAAACTGTAAAGGAACAGCCGAAAACGATTGATGATATCGTTAAAAATGCTTCAGAGGAAAAGCCGAAAAAGGTTGAAAAGCCTGTTGAAGAATTTAAGGTTACAAAAGAGCAGATGAGCTCCAATGTAGAGGATTATATCATTCCGCCTGTATCACTTTTGAAAGAGGGTAAGCAGGCAGATACAAAGGATGTAAGCGGAGAGCTTAAAATGAATGCAGAAAGGCTTATTGATACGCTTCATTCCTTTAATGTTGATGCATCTATTACGGATATAAGCCGAGGACCGACTGTAACAAGATATGAGCTTAAGCCTGCTGCAGGTATCCGTATATCCAAGATTACAAATCTTTCTGATGATATTGCGCTGAATCTTGCTGCAACGCATGTTCGTATTGAAGCGCCTATCCCCGGAAAGGCTGCCGTTGGTATTGAGGTTCCGAATACAGTTAAAAACAGCGTTTCTATGCGTGAGCTTATTGATACACCTGAATTCTCAGAAGAAAAGTCAAAGCTTTCAGCTGGTCTTGGTAAGGATATTGCAGGTAAGTGTGTGTACTGTGATGTATCTAAGATGCCGCATCTTCTTATTGCCGGTACAACAGGTTCAGGTAAATCAGTATGTATGAATTCAATTATTGTATCTATTCTTTATCGTGCTAAGCCGGATGAGGTTAAATTCCTTATGATTGATCCGAAGCAGGTTGAGTTCTCAAAATATATCGGTATTCCGCATCTTCTTGTTCCTGTTGTAACAGATCCAAGAAAGGCAGCAGGTGCGCTTGGATGGGCAGTTTCGGAAATGCTTCAAAGATATAATAAGTTTTCCGAAACAGGCGTAAGAGATATTGAGGGCTATAATAAATATGTTGCTAAGCACGAAGATTTAGAGCCTATGCCGAAAATCTGTATCTTCATTGATGAGCTTGCCGATTTGATGATGGCTGCTCCGAAAGAGGTTGAAGATTCAATCTGCCGTCTTGCACAGATGGCTCGTGCTGCTGGTATGCACCTTGTTATTGCTACACAAAGACCGTCCGTTGATGTTATTACCGGTCTTATCAAAGCGAATATTTCATCAAGAATTGCGCTTACTGTAAGCTCGCAGATAGATTCAAGAACGATTCTTGATGCAAGCGGTGCTGAAAAGCTTCTCGGTCGAGGCGATATGCTTTATAATCCGATCGGTGCAAGCAAGCCAATTCGTGTTCAGGGTTGCTTTATCAGTGATGAAGAGGTTGAAGAGCTTTGCAATTTCATCAAGCAACAAGGCGAAACGGAATATGATGAAGCTATTCAGAAGGAAATTGAAGAAAAAGCAGTAACGGATAAAAAGGCAAATGCTTTTGAAGACGGCGGCGAAGAGAATGTTTATGATCAGCTGTTTGAAAAAGCAGCCGAGGTTGTTATGGAAACAGGGCAGGCTTCAACATCTTTCCTTCAGCGTAAGCTTTCTGTCGGATATGCAAGAGGTGCTAAAATCATTGATCAGCTTCAGGAATATGGTGTTATAGGACCGGCTGAGGGAAGCAAGCCGCGTAAGGTTCTGATGACTAAGCAGATGTGGCTGGAAAAGAGAGCTTATGACAGCGGAAAAGAATTTACCGCTGAGAATACGGAACAGATTACAATGGAAGATACCTTGGTTGATACGAGCAATGATGTAATAGATAATCAAGGAAACGGAGACATTTATGACTGATTTTCTTCCGATTAATAAAACTGAATGTCAAAAAAGAGGATGGGACGAGGTAGACTTTGTTTATGTAACAGGGGATGCGTATGTGGACCATCCCTCTTTTGGTGTTTCCATCATTTCAAGAGTCCTTGAAGCCAAAGGCTTTAAGGTTGCCATTCTAAGTCAACCGAATTGGCACAACAATAATGACTTTATGCAGTTTGGTAAGCCAAGACTTGGCTTTTTAGTAACAAGCGGTAATATTGATTCTATGGTAGCGCATTATACGGCTGCTAAAAAAATCCGCCGTGATGATGCTTATACAGCTGGTGGTAAAGCAGGAAAAAGACCGGACAGAGCTGTAATTGTATATTCAAATATTATAAGAAATCTTTATCCGGACAGCCCGATTATTATCGGTGGCCTTGAAGCCTCGCTTCGCCGATTTGCCCATTATGATTATTGGGATGATACAATCCGTACATCAATTTTAATTGATTCTAAAGCTGATTTACTAAGCTATGGTATGGGCGAAAATTCTATTATTGAAATTGCTGAAAGGCTTGATAACGGCGAGCCTGTTGCTGCCTTAACGGATATTAAAGGTACTTGCTATGCCGTTGATGTTCAGGATACGCCGTATATCGGCGTTGAAGTTCCGAGTCTTGAAAACTGTATAAACTCAAAAAAGGAATATGCTAAATCTGTTCGTGTAGAGCAGGATGAGCAGGATCATATAAGAGGAAGAGTCGTTCGTCAAAGATGCGGCAGTAAAATGGTTATACAGAATGTTCCAATGCCTCCGCTTGAAACAGAAGAGCTTGATTGGGTTTATTCGTTACCATATATGCGAACTTATCATCCGAGCTATGAACCTTTGGGCGGCGTTCCCGGAATAGAAGAAGTTGAATTTTCTATCACGCACAACAGAGGTTGTTTTGGTGCTTGTAATTTCTGTTCTATACAGTTTCATCAAGGGCGGTACATCACTTCACGCAGTAAAGAAAGCGTTGTTGAAGAAGCAAAGAAGCTCACTACTTTGAATAAGTTTAAGGGCTATATTCACGATATAGGCGGTCCTACGGCGAATTTTAGAAAGCCGTCCTGCACATTTCAGCTTGAGCATGGACTTTGCAAGGGCAAAAAGTGCCTTGCTCCAAAGCCTTGCCCGAATTTAATTTCAAATCACAGTGAATATCTTGATATTCTAAGAGAAGTCAGAAATCTTCCGAAGGTAAAAAAAGTATTTATCCGCAGCGGAATCAGATATGATTATTTGCTGGAAGATAAGGATGATACATTTTTCAAAGAACTAGTTGAAAATCATGTTTCTGGTCAGCTGAAAGTTGCTCCCGAGCATTGCAGTGCTTCCGTTCTTGATAAAATGGGTAAGCCGCATATTGAAGCTTATATTGAGTTTTCAAAGCGTTATTTCCGTTATACAGGGCAGATTCATAAAGAGCAGTATCTTGTGCCGTATCTTATGTCCAGTCATCCCGGTTCTACGCTTGATGATGCAATCGAGCTTGCATGCTTTTTAAAGAAAAACCATATCAGACCTGAGCAGGTTCAAGATTTCTACCCAACACCGGGAACGATATCAACCTGTATGTTCTATACTGAGCTTGATCCGTATACAATGGAAAAGGTGTATGTTGCGAAAACACCGCATGATAAAGCATTGCAAAGGGCATTGCTGCAGTATTATGATCCTAAGAATAAGCAGCTTTGCGAGGAAGCACTCAAAAAAGCGCATAGGTATGATTTGATAGGTAATTCCAAGGATTGCCTTATTCAGCCGTCTGCATATAACAGAAATAATTTTAAACAGGGAAACAACAGAAATAAATATGGAAAACCATCAAACAGAGCCCCAAAAAGAAATAAAAAGCGATAAGTATCAAACAAGAATACTTATCGCCGTTGCACTTATTATTTTAGGTGTAGTTTTTTTCGTTATTGCGCTCAATCAGCCTCGGGAAAGTTCTGAAACTGTAGTTCGTAATACAGTAAAATCTTCTGCAGTTGACAAAACTTCTTCAAAGGTTGAAAATAAAACAACTGCCAAGAATAATGCGCCAGCAATAAAGAGTACGAATAAATCTGTTTCTTTCCCGATTAATCTTAATACCTGTACTGCAGAAGATTTAATGGCAATTGACAATGTCGGCGAAACAAGAGCGAATGCGATCATTGCTTATAGAGAACATCTTGGCGGATATACAAGCGTTGAACAGTTAAAGAATATCAGCGGAATAGGGGATGCGGTTTATGCTTCTATAGCCCCTTATGTAACAGTATGATGAAAGAATTGTTGAAAAAACTGAAAATTGCTTTGTTTACGAAACGCTGTGATTTCTGCGGTGAGGTCGTGTGCTTTGATGAAGCTTTGTGTGCAGAATGCAGTTCTTTGTCAAGAATAAGTGAACCGATTTGCCCGAAATGCGGTTGTTCAAAGCAGGATTGTAAATGCAGGAAATATCAGAAGGAAACGGAATATAAAGCCGTTGTTGCTCCGTTTTATTATGAGGGTTCCGTATCCCGTGCAATTCTCAATATGAAAATGAATGAAATGCCAAAGCTGATAAACGAACAGAGTAAATGGGTTGTTGATGCAGTCAAAAAGCATTATGAAGAAATTGATTTTGATTTTGTAACCTTTGTGCCTATGCGAAAAGAAGATATTGCAAAAAGGGGATATAATCAGGCAAAACTGCTTGCAGAAATCGTTTCAAAGGAATGTAATATTCCGCTAAAAGATGTTTTGCGGAAAAAGCGTAAAACGAAAATACAGAAACGCCAAAAGGCAAATGAAAGATTTGCAAATATGTATAATGCTTTTGATGTAAAAGATAGTGCAGATGTGTACGGAAAGAACATTTTGCTGATTGATGATGTCAAAACAACAGGTGCAACATTAACCTCAATCGCTTTGACCTTGAAAGCATATGGAGCATCCTCTGTATATTGTGCAGTAATTGCAATTGTAAAATAGAATATTTTAAATTAATTGCAATAAAAAAGCCGTTCAATTGAACGGCTTTAATTTATACTCTTTAAATTGTAAACTTAATTTCCTTAGCAAAATCAATGAATGTTTTGTTGTATTCTTCTTGATATTTATCTTTGCAGGAAAA
>JAIDLO010000005.1 GCA_029050995.1 Eubacterium sp.
TCGTTATTCCTTTATACACTAAATATCATTCATAAATCTTTCGTTTAAAACATCTATGGACTCAATTTCTGTAATCTCTTTATTATAATTCTTAGCAATTTCCTTAAGCTTTGTTTCAGTTTTTCCGTATTTTTCCAATTCGCCGTAATCATAATAATTGCCGTTGCCGTCTGAAACCGCATAAGCATTTTCAGTTAAAACATATTCATCGTTCTTATCATAAACATATTTAACCTTATATATTTCTAAATCTTCATAGTTAACATCAAGTGTTTCAAAAGCAACAGAGCTGTTATATCGTACATAAGTATCATAATAACCTATATCATCCATTTCGCTTACAAAAAACAGAATAATAAAAAAAGGTATAAGTATTCCGCCAATAATTTTTACAGGCTTTTCAAGCTTGCCATATCTATCCTTATCCTCTTTTTTATACTTATCTTCAACACGATTTTGCATATCTTTCGGCATACTTTTAATCATAATCCGTTTACCAAAAAGAAGATGTATTTCAAATGTTGTCATAACAGCAGCAAACAGAAATGTGACTAATTTATCTAAATAAAGTGGCATTTCTTTTCCGAAAATATTCCATGTCAGCGGATAAACAGTTGCACCCTTAAACATAATTGAATGTACAACAAAATACAATGCCGCAAAGAAAATAAAAGAGGAAACAAACACTATAGCATCCATAATTAAGTATTTACGGCTATAATTTTTTTCAAATTCTTCCTGATCAACAATATTTTTTCTGTCAACCTTATTGCCTGCTTCAATATATTTTAAAAGGCGTTTTTCATAAATGATATCAAGATTTCCTTTAGCGCCTACTTTTTTCAGCCTTTTTATGGCTTTTTCGTTCATTGGTCCATCAGCGATAGACATTACGATATGGTTTTCGGGGGCAAAGAATAAATCATCAAGATCTGTTTCCTCATCACGCCAATCATCTCCGCCACAGGCAGCATCCCTATCTGCTTCGTAATTTTGAACAAGCTCCGGAAGATAATCGGGCGTACCTGCCTTTTCAAGATAATAAAGATAATTTTCCGTTGCTTCAAAAATATTTTTTACTGCATTTTCTATATCTTCATCAAACTCTGCATTGCTGTAATAATAC
>JAIDLO010000050.1 GCA_029050995.1 Eubacterium sp.
GTTCTTAATCAAGGCACAAAAACGCAGGAATACTTTGCGTATTCCGAGGCTTTTTAACGCAGAGTAAGGGCAAATCAGCCAATTTAAACCACGGTTCGGATTTCTCTTTATTGCCTACTGATAAGCAATGTTTTGTTGCAGAGGAGATGTAAATAAATGGCAAAATATGATCCGAAATCATTAAAAGCAGAGGAATTTATTAATCACGAAGAAATTTTAGATACAATTGCTTTTGCGGATGCGCATAAAAATGATTTAGAGCTTATTGACCAAATTATTGAAAAAGCAAAATTAAGAAAGGGTCTTTCCCACAGAGAGGCAAGTGTGCTTCTTGCCTGCGAGGATAAGGAGAAAACCGAGGAAATCTATAACCTTGCAGAGCAGATTAAGAAGGATTTTTACGGCAACAGAATTGTCATGTTCGCACCGTTATATCTTTCAAACTATTGCGTAAACGGCTGTCTTTACTGCCCGTATCATGCAAAGAATAAGCATATTCCGAGAAAGAAATTAACGCAGGAAGAGGTTGCAAAAGAGGTTATTGCACTTCAGGATATGGGACATAAGCGTCTTGCTATTGAAGCAGGCGAGGATCCTGTAAACAACCCGATTGAATATATTCTTGATTGTATCAAAACAATTTATTCAATTAAGCATAAAAACGGCGCAATCCGTCGTGTCAATGTAAATATTGCGGCAACAACTGTTGAAAACTACAGAAAGCTTAAGGAAGCAGGAATAGGCACTTATATTCTTTTCCAGGAAACTTATCATAAGGAAAATTATGAAATTCTGCACCCAACAGGACCAAAGCATAATTATGATTATCATACTGAAGCTATGGACAGAGCTATGGAGGGCGGCATTGATGATGTTGGTATCGGTGTTCTCTTCGGGCTTGATAAATACCGCTATGAATTTGCAGGTCTTTTAATGCATGCCGAGCATCTTGAAGCCGTTCACGGCGTAGGTCCGCACACAATCAGCGTTCCCCGTGTTAAGAAAGCAGATGATATAGACCCTACTGAGTTTGATAATTCATTAAGTGATGAAATGTTCTGCAAAATTGCGGCTTGTATCCGCATTGCTGTTCCGTATACGGGTATGATTGTTTCGACAAGAGAAACGGCTGAAATCCGTGAAAAGATTATCCGCCTTGGTGTAAGCCAGATCAGCGGCGGTTCAAGAACCTCTGTCGGCGGTTACTGCGAAGAGGAGCGTCCGCACGATACAGAGCAGTTTGATGTTTCCGACAACAGAACGCTTGATGAGGTTGTAAACTGGCTTATGAGAGCAGGCTATATTCCGTCCTTCTGCACAGCTTGCTACAGAGAGGGCAGAACGGGCGATAGATTTATGAGCCTTTGCAAATCGGGACAGATACAGAATTGCTGTCATCCGAATGCATTGATTACGCTTAAAGAATTCCTTATGGATTATGCTTCCGAGGATACAAGAAAAATCGGCGAAGCTATGATTGAAAAGGAAATTGATAATATCGGCAAGGATAAGGTTAAGGAAATCGTTCGCCATAATCTTGTTGATATTGAAAACGGCGAAAGAGATTTCAGATTTTAAAAACAACAATCAAATGAAGAAACCACACTTTTGTGTGGTTTCTTTTTCTATGTTTTTTCTTTTAACAACAAAAATTATTCATTGAAACCAAATTTCGACAAATTCTATGGACTATATATAATACAATTGCTTGCAAGGAGGTGAAAGAATGACATACAAACAGATATTGAATAAAGTAGCAAAGGAATACGATACCACACCGGAAGAGGTTGAAAAGGAAATGAAATCTGCATTAGAGCTTGCCGGCTACAGCTGTAGTGTGAAAAGTTTCATTGCTATGACTGCAAGTATGGTGTTACAAAAGCAAAACGGAATAGACTATAAATAAGCCAAAGAGTACAACAAATAGTCCAAGTATTTCTGACAGAATATTTAAAATATTCTTGTTGGGAGTGATATTATGGGCATTCAAGATGCAGTTAAGCTAAGAATTCTTCAGCTTTGCGATGAAAATAATATTTCCGTATGCAAGTTGGCAACAATAGCCGGTGTGCCGCACACTACTATAAAATCAATTATGTATAATCAAAGCAAAAATACAGGCGTTGTAACCATAAAAAAGATTTGTGATGGCTTAGATATAACCATTGCTGAATTTTTTGATACAGATGTTTTTAATAGTTTAGAACAGGAAATCAAATAAAAAATTAAAAGAGGGCTGAATGCCCTCTTTATTTTTTTTATTATTTCATATCTTTATAAGGCTTATTTTCTGTAACCCAGCCGTTCTTATTAACCTGTCTTTCACGGGCAACGGCAAGTGCGTTATCCGGCACATCGTCTGTTATTGATGAGCCTGCCGCTGTAAAAGCGAAATCGCCGATTTCAACAGGCGCAATCAAATTTGTGTTGCAGCCGAGAAAAGCGTGGTCGCCGATTTTGCAGCGGCTCTTATGCTTTCCGTCATAATTAACAGTAACGGTTCCGCAACCGAAATTCACATTTTTGCCGACATCGGAATCGCCGATATAGGTTAAGTGTGCGCTCTTTGTGCCTTCGCCGATAATGGAATTCTTAACCTCAACGAAATCTCCGATATGAACGCCCTTGCAAAGCTTGCTGCCTGCTCTTACCTGAACAAATGGGCCGCAGTCTGCGCCGTCTTCAATCTCGCTGTCTGTAAGCTTAACATTATCAAGAACAACATCATTGCCTACAATGCCGTCTTTAATATAAGTATTCGGCCCAATTGTGCATCTTTCGCCGATAATGGTGTTTCCAAGGATAATTGTATTCGGAAGAATCGTCGTTTCCTTTCCGATTTTAACATCCATTCCAATCATAACGCCGTCTGTGCAGGGAATATCAACGCCGTTTACCATATGTGCAGTATTGATATTCTTTCTCATAATTGTATTGAGTCCGTTCAGCTGAACTCTGTCATTCGCACCAAGAATAACCTCGCTGTTTTGGCAGATGTAAGCACCTGCATTTTTGCCTTGATTAATTAAAATTTCAAGACTGTCCGTTAAGTAATATTCATTCTGCGCATTGTTGTTTGTAATATTGCCAAGAGCATAGAGCAAATCTGCACCGTTGAACCAATACATACCTGCGTTTGATTCGTTAATCAGCTTTTCTTCCTCGTTTGCATCCTTGTGTTCAACAATACGAAGCAGTGTTCCGTTTTCATCCCTTTTAATATGACCGATGCCGTTTGTGTCCTCAACAATGGCAGAGGTCAATGTAATGGAATTCTGATTTGCTTTGTGATATTCATAAACATTATTTATGGTTTCGGCATCCATCATAGGTCCGTCGCCGTTTAAAATAAGGATTTCATCATCCTTGTGCTTTTCAACAAATGCCGTTGCCATCATAACAGCGTGGCCTGTTCCAAGCTGCGGATTCTGATAAGCCGTTTCGATGTTTTCATCAACCTCTTTCAGATAAGCCTCAACAATTTCATGCTTATATCCTGTTACAACGCAGATTTTTTCGCAGCCTGCTTCCTTAACAGCTCTTACAACATAATGAAGCATTGGCTGAAATAAAACTTCACACATAACCTTCGGCGAATCAGATTTCATTCTTGTTCCCTTGCCGCCGGCTAAAATTATTGCACATTTCATTGTGAATTTCTCCTTAAACAAAAATTTCCTATTTATCATTATGCACTATTTTTTTCATCTTTTCAATATAAATTCCAAATTTACCGTTTTTTTCAAAGTCTTATTGTAATTTTAAAATATATATGATATAATACTACCACAAATACAGTGGAACAGCTGGGTTTCCATAACACAGCTGTTTGCAAGGTATGAAAAAATATTAAAAAAACAGGAGGTATTCCCAGTATGGCAAACAAGTATTGTTACCTTTTCTCAGAGGGTAATGCCGGAATGAGAGAGCTTCTCGGCGGTAAGGGTGCAAACCTTGCAGAGATGACAAACATCGGTCTTCCGGTACCACAGGGATTCACAATCACAACAGAGGCTTGTACTCAGTATTATGAAGACGGCCGCAAAATCAACGACGGCATTATGGCTGAAATTGAAGAGTACATCACAAAGATGGAAGATATTACCGGTAAGAAATTCGGTGATATGGAAAATCCTCTTCTTGTATCAGTTCGTTCTGGCGCTCGTGCTTCTATGCCGGGTATGATGGACACAATCCTTAACCTTGGTTTAAATGAAAATGTAGTTAACGCAATTGCTGAAAAATCAGGCAATCCAAGATGGGCTTGGGACTGCTACAGAAGATTCATCCAGATGTATTCTGATGTAGTTATGGAAGTTGGTAAGAAATATTTTGAAGAGCTTATCGACGAAATGAAGGCTAAGAAGGGCGTTAAGCAGGATGTTGAGCTTACTGCTGAAGACCTTAAGGAATTAGCTGCTCAGTTCAAGGCTGAATACAAAGATAAGATCGGCGCTGATTTCCCTGATGATCCTAAGGAACAGCTTATGGGCGCTATCATGGCTGTATTCCGTTCATGGGATAACCCAAGAGCTAATGTTTACCGCCGTGACAACGATATCCCTTATTCATGGGGTACTGCTGTTAATGTACAGTCAATGGCATTCGGTAACATGGGTGATGACTGCGGAACAGGTGTTGCTTTCACTCGTGACCCTGCAACAGGTAAGAAAGGCCTCTTCGGCGAATTCTTAACAAACGCACAGGGCGAAGATGTTGTTGCCGGCGTTCGTACACCTATGCACATTTCAGAAATGGAGCAGAAGTTCCCGGAAGCTTTTGCTGAATTTACAAAGGTTTGCGCTACTCTTGAAGATCATTACAGAGATATGCAGGATATGGAATTTACTGTTGAACACGGTAAGCTCTATATGCTTCAGACTCGTAACGGTAAGAGAACAGCTCAGGCTGCTTTACAGATCGCTTGCGATTTAGTTGACGAAGGAATGAGAACTCCTCAGGAAGCTGTTGAGATGATCGATCCTCGTAACCTTGATACACTTCTTCATCCTCAGTTTGATGCTGCTGCTATTAAGGCTGCAACACCAATCGGTAAGGGTCTTGGCGCTTCTCCTGGTGCTGCTTGCGGTAAAATCGTATTTACTGCTGATGATGCAGTTGAATGGAATGCAAGAGGCGAAAAGGTTGTTCTTGTTCGTCTTGAAACCTCTCCTGAAGATATCACAGGTATGAAAGCAGCTCAGGGTATCCTTACAGTTCGTGGTGGTATGACATCACACGCTGCTGTTGTTGCTCGTGGTATGGGTACTTGCTGCGTTTCAGGCTGCGGCGATATCAATATGGATGAAGACAACAAGAAGTTCACACTTGCTGGTATTGAATTCCACGAGGGCGATGAGCTTTCAATTGATGGTTCAACAGGTAACATTTATCAGGGTCTTATCCCTACTGTTGACGCTACAATCGCCGGTACATTCGGCAGAATTATGGGCTGGGCTGATGAGTTCAGAACATTAAAGGTTCGTACAAATGCTGATACTCCTGCTGATGCTAAGAAGGCAAGAGAGCTTGGTGCTGAAGGTATTGGTCTTTGCCGTACAGAGCATATGTTCTTCGAGGAAGACAGAATTGCTGCATTCCGTGAAATGATCTGCTCAGATACAGTAGAAGAAAGAGAAGCTGCTCTTGAAAAGATTCTTCCTTATCAGCAGGGAGATTTCAAGGCTCTTTATGAAGCACTTGAAGGCTGCCCGGTAACAATCCGTTTCCTTGATCCTCCTCTTCATGAGTTCGTTCCAACTGAAGAAGAAGATATCAAGAAGCTTGCTGATGCACAGGGCAAATCTGTTGAAGATATCAAAGCTATTATCGCTTCTCTTCATGAGTTCAACCCAATGATGGGTCATCGTGGACTTCGTCTTGCAGTAACATATCCTGAAATTGCTAAGATGCAGACTAAGGCTGTTATCCGTGCTGCTATCGAAGTTAAGAAAGAGCATGCTGATTGGGATGTTTGCCCTGAAATCATGATTCCTCTTTCCTGCGATACTAAGGAATTAAAGTATGTTAAGAACATCGTTGTTGAAACAGCTGATGCTGAAATCGCAGCTGCTGGCAGCGATATGAAATATGAAGTTGGTACTATGATTGAAATCCCTCGTGCTGCTCTTACAGCTGATCAGATTGCAACAGAGGCTGAATTCTTCTGCTTCGGTACTAACGACCTTACACAGATGACATACGGCTTCAGCCGTGATGATGCAGGTAAGTTCCTTGATGCTTACTATGATGCAAAGATTTTCGAGAACGATCCATTTGCTAAGCTTGACACTGTTGGTGTTGGCTCACTTATGAAGATGGCTGTTGAAAAGGGTAAGGCTACTCGTCCATCACTCCACTGCGGTATCTGCGGTGAGCACGGCGGCGACCCAAGCTCTGTTGAATTCTGCCACGAAATCGGTCTTGATTATGTATCTTGCTCACCATTCCGTGTTCCGATTGCCCGCCTTGCTGCTGCACAGGCTGCAATCAAGAATTCTAAGTAATCTAAATAGATTAACAGATAAAAGAAAGGCTCCTTTTCAGGAGCCTTTTGTTATTGTTTTATATTCGTAGTGGCGAGCATTGCTCGTCCGTTTTTTCTTATTCATTGATTATCCTAAACAGTTCTTTAATTCTTTCAAGATTATCGTTTAAATAGAGATAACCGAAAAGCGCCTCAACGCCTGTTGCGGTATGGTATTCTGCATCTGTTGCACTTTTCGGAGAATGCCCAACTTTTGCATTCCTGCCTCTTTTAAACTGCGCAGTTTCTTCTTCCGTTAAAATATCCTTAATTTTATGGAATGCCTCTGTCTGCGCCTTTGCAGATACAAATTTTACGCTTTCACGATGAAGATCGTTAACAGGTCTGTTTGCATTACAAACAAGCGTTTCACGCACAAGCATTTCATAAACGCAGTCGCCCACAAAAGCAAGATTAAGCGGACTTAACTGCTTTGGCTGAATTTCTTTATCTATAAACCTCATAAAGCATTACGGCACATATTCAAATTCAATGTCATAAATTGAAACCGTGTCGCCCTCCTGAATTCCCTTTTCACGCAGTGCATCAAAAACACCGCTCTTTTCAAGCACGCGCTGCATATACTGCAGGCTTTCGTAATCTTCAATATCAATTCCGCGAAGCACTCTCGGGAACCAGCCTGCCTCAACAACGAACAAGCCCTCTTCCGGCTGCGTAATCTTAAAGCCGTCATCCTTTTTGATAAGGCTTTCAACAGGGATTTCCTCTGTTTCATATTCCTTGATTGGGGGAAGCGTCTGCAGCTTATTCCATACAGCGTTCATAAGCTCCTTTGTGCCCTCTAAAATCGGCGCACAGATAGAGAAATATGCATAGCCCTGCGCCTCAACCCAATTCTTGAATTCTTCAATCTGCTCAGGCTCTGCCATATCAATTTTATTTCCGGCAACAATCTGCGGTCTGTCTGCAAGCTCAGGATTGAATTTTACAAGCTCTTCATTGATACGGGCGAAATCTTCTTTCGGATCTCTGCCCTCGTGGCCGCTTACATCAACGATATGAACAAGCAGTCGGCAACGCTCAACATGCTTTAAAAACTGATGACCTAAACCGATTCCCTCGCTTGCACCCTCGATTAAACCCGGAATGTCCGCAAGAACAAAGGAATTGCCCTCGCCCATATAAACAACGCCGAGATTCGGAACAAGCGTTGTAAAATGATAATCTCCGATTTTTGGCTTTGCTTCGGATACAACGGAAATAAGGCTTGATTTTCCTACGGATGGATAGCCGAGTAAACCGACATCTGCAA
>JAIDLO010000051.1 GCA_029050995.1 Eubacterium sp.
CCCCAAAATCAGTATTGTTAATCAAAATATCAATCCGTTCATTATCCTTGTATTTCGGATAAATCTCATTTATAAAACCAGAAATAACCTGCTTGTCAGGCTTGATTTCAGTTGAATTCTCGCACATTATATTAATGCAGATTCGCTCAAAATGCTCCAGCCCAAGCTGAATATCCTTTTCCATAGATTGAATGGTTTGTCCGCTTATTCCGAAAAGGAAATTGGCTTCATCAAAATATTCACTTATAACTTTGGCGTCCTTTTCTTTTATGCCTTTTTTCAATATGTTTTCGCGGAAATGAGAATCAAAGGTTTCCAGACCAAGCTTCATTTTTAAATCAAAATCCTTGAACTCCTGCCGCAGAGCGGGGATTTTGTTTTTGTAAAGATAATGTGATTCAAAATGAATTGTTGAAATTCCTTTTTCACGGCAGATTGTTTTAATCAGCTTTGTTGTGCCTTTGTCAAGCTCAAAAACAGAACCGCTGTTGATGATTTCCAAATCGCCGAATTCGCCTGTAACCTTGCTTAAAACCTCACTGTTCAGTTTGAAGTTTTCACTTTCATTGCTGCATTTGTCCGTATGATAGTCACAGAATGTGCATTTTTTGTAAACGCAGCCGCTTCCTCGTAAAAGCACAATTTCGCGCTTTCGCTTTTCTGAAATTTTACTGTATCTTTCCATAATAATAAAAAAAGCGCCCCAAAGGACGCAACAGGGCAGAATATGCCCACTGTACTCCTTAGTTTTGATTTCGGAAAATCCTATTGGTATTTCCAAGGCAGGATGGTTACGAACTGCCTGTCAATATTGTAGCACCTAAATTGAAAATGTCAATAATATTTTTTATCTTGAAAATAAGGACCGATGTGGTCATCGGTCCCTACAAGCAATTATCTATTGAAATTTTCTTTAAAGAATTCTTCTATTTTATCAAATGGGATAATATCTGTTCTATCGTACAAATCTGTATGAACGGCATTCGGTATAATCATAAGCTCTTTGTTATCAGAGTACGGATTATCCTTTATCATATTGTTATAAGCATCCTTGCTGAAATAGCAGGAATGTGCTTTTTCGCCGTGCATAATGAGAACTGCACTGCGGATTTCATTGGTATACTGTAAAATCGGCATATTCAAAAAAGACATACAGCCTGTAATATTCCAGCCGTCATTAGAATTAAGGGAACGCTTATGATAGCCACGATTTGTTTTGTAATAGTCATAATAGTCCTTTACAAAGAATGGCGCATCCTCAGGCAAAGGATCAACTACGCCGCCTCCGCGAATATATTTTCCTGTTTTGTATTCTTCCGTGCGTTGAGCATTTAATGCCTTTCTTTTTTTATAACGAGCTTCCTCGCTGTTTTCAGAATCAAAATATCCGTTTGCATTTACTCTGCTCATATCGTACATTGTTGAAGCAACAGTAGCTTTGATTCGTGTATCAAGTGCGGCAGTATTAAGCGCTAAACCGCCCCAGCCGCAAATGCCGATAATACCGATTTTTTCCGAATCAACATTCTCCTGAACAGATAAGAAATCTACTGCAGCCTGAAAATCCTCTGTGTTGATATCGGGAGAAGCCATATATCTTGGCTCGCCGCCGCTTTCGCCTGTAAAAGACGGATCAAAGGCAATTGTTAAAAAGCCGCGTTCAGCCATTGTCTGTGCATACAAACCGGATGATTGTTCCTTAACTGCACCGAAAGGACCGCATACTGCAATAGCAGGTAGCTTTCCGTCTGCATGAACAGGCTCGTATAAATCTGCTGCAAGCGTTATGCCGTATCGGTTGTGAAAGGTTACCTTTCTGTGATTTACCTTTTCGCTTTTCAGGAAGGTTTTATCCCATTCATTTGTTAAATTAAGCTTTGTTTCCATAATATTTCCTCCGTTATTTATCAAAAGTAATTGTTATATCGTTGTTGCCGACTGCCTCTGCAAGCCCGTCGGGATTTTCAATATATCCGATTTTTGTATAGCTGTAGCTTGTTGAAAAGCTGTCGTAAAACAAAACAATGCAGTTGTTGCCGTAAAGCATAAGATCGCCGCTGTTTATTTCGCCTATATCCGAACTGCCAGTTGGTAATGTATTCTTTAAATTATAGTATTTCTCATTGCCGTTCAGCTCGTTCATATCAAGCGTAATAGGCAGCATTTCGGAAAAAGCCTTTGCTGTTTCATTGTCATAAAGCTTTGCTGTAAAAGATTTATTATTTACTTTAATAATGATTGAATCTGTGTTTTTCTCTGTTGAATTCTTCGTGGTGCTTACCTCTTCGTTTTTGAATTCTGTTGTACTTTGTGTAGTTTGTGTCGTGCTTTGCTCGGGTGCTTTAGAATTATTGCAGGAGCAGAAAACAAAAAGTAAAGAAATGACTGATAATAATACGCATATTTTTTTCATTGGCTATTCCTCAACATTCTTTATGAATTTTGCGGGAACACCGCCAACGATTGTATTTGGTGCAACATCCTTTGAAACTACGGCACCCGCTGCAACAATTGCACCGTCACCGATTGTAACACCCTGTAATATAGTTGCGTTAGAGCCTATCCAAACATCATTGCCGATATGAATTGCTTTTGGGATCATAGATGCTCTGTCTTCAGGAGATTGCATATGATTCAGCGTTGCAAGGGTTACACAGTGACCGATAAGCACATTATTGCCGATATAAATTCCGCCCTGATCCTGAAAGTGGCAGGAGGAATTTATAAATACATTTTCTCCTAAGTGAATATTCTTTCCGCAATCTGTATAAAACGGCGGAAACAAGCCGAAGCCGTTTGGTGCTTCTCTGCCTGTCAGCTTTGAAAATAGTTCTTTTAATTCCTCGGGAGAATGATATTTGTTGTTCATTTCACAGGTTATTTTTAAAGCCTCCTGGCTCAATTTGTGCATAAGCTGATGTGCAGGGGAGTTTGCTTTTATGATTTGTTCGGTTTTTACAAATTCTAAATACTCGTTTAATTCCATAATTGCTCCTTTCAATACTATTTTATATCGCAATTCGTAAAATAACAAATACTTATATTGAATAGATAACTATAGTTGACAGGAATAGTTGAAATAGATATACTTAAACTAAGCTATGAAAGGATATCTGTTTTATGGAGCTTCGTGTTTTAAACTATTTTTTAGCTGTTGCAAGAGAAGAAAATATTACAAAGGCAGCAGAAATGCTGCATGTTACCCAGCCTACATTATCCAAGCAGTTAATGGATTTGGAGGATGAAATCGGCAAAAAGCTGTTTATTCGCGGAAACAGAAAAATAACCCTCACGGAAGAGGGTGTGCTTTTGCGAAAAAGAGCAGAGGAAATCGTTGATTTGGTAAGCAAAACCGAAAAAGAGCTTGAACAGTCGGATGATACAATTTCAGGGGATATTTTTATTGGCGCAGGGGAAACAAATGGATTCCGCTGGCTGCTGAATGTTGCAAATAAAATAAAAAAGGAACATCCCGATATTCATTATCATATTTCAAGCGGGGATGTGATTGATGTGCTTTATAATCTGGATAAAGGCATTATTGATTTTGCGCTTGTTTTCGGAAGTGTTGATACAAACAAGTATGATTGTGTTCTGCTTCCGCCAAAGGATACCTGGGGCGTTCTTATGAGAAAAGACAGCGAGCTTGCCGATAAAGCCTTTATTTCGCCCGAAGATTTATATGATAAACCGCTGATTGTTTCAAGGCAGGCACATAAAAAGCAGGAGTTTGCTTCCTTGTTCGGTAAAAGATATCAGAAGCTGAATATTGTTGCAACGCATAATCTGATCTATAATGCTTCGTTGATGGTTGATGAGGGCTTCGGCTATGCACTTACCTTTGATAAGATTATTAATACAGAAAATACAAATTTAAAATTCATTCCGTTCAAGCCTGCCGTTACGGCAGATATGCATTTGATTTGGAAGAAAAATCAGATTTTTTCAAAAGCATCAGAAAAATTCCTTAATTGTATTTTAGAAGAGTTATAAT
>JAIDLO010000052.1 GCA_029050995.1 Eubacterium sp.
CAAAAAAGGACGGGCTTAAAGGCTGCTTCGCCTCATTGGAGGAGCTTGGAAGAATCGGGAAAAAGGTTGAAAATCTTATTGCCGAAATGGGAAATCTTCTTCATACGGGAAATATAGAACAAAATCCTATAAATGGTAAAAATCATGATAAAACCTGTGAATACTGCGATTATGCATCCGTTTGTGCAAACAGAAGAATTATTGAAAACAGGGAAATGGATGATTTAACAGACGAAGAAGTTTTAGAACGCTTAAAGGAGGAATGAACTTGCCGAATTGGACACCACAACAAGAAAATGCAATAAATGCAAGAAACGGAAATATTCTTGTTTCTGCTGCGGCCGGTTCAGGAAAAACGGCTGTTCTTGTTGAACGAGTTAAAAAGCTGATTACGGATGCCCAAAATCCTGTTCCGATAGATCAGCTGCTTATCGTAACCTTTACGAATGCTGCTGCGGCAGAAATGAAATCAAGAATAGCCTCCAAGCTTGAAGATGTCATAAAAGAAAACCCGAATGATATGAATGCCGTAAGGCAGCTGTCTTTGCTTTCCTGTGCCAAAATCTGTACTGTAGATTCATTTTGCTTAAATCTTGTTAAGGATAATTTCTTTAATCTTGGAATCAATCAGGATTTTACCATTCTTGATCAGGCAGAGTTAAACATTCTTTCGGATGCAGCACTTGATACTGTTCTTGATCGTTTTTATGCTGAAAACAGCAGTGAATTCTTACAGCTTACCGATCTTTTATCTCAGCCTAAGGACGATAAGGCGTTTGTTTCTGCGATTAAGAAAATACATAATTATATTTATGCCCAGCCGTTTCCGATAAAATGGCTGAATGATATGGCAGAGCTTTATAATCCTGATGTACCGCTTAAAGACAGTGTTTGGTATCCTTATTTAATTGAGCAAATAAAATCGTCACTTGAATACGGAAAAAGCCTAATTCAAAGATGTACGGAATTTCTTGATCCTGCTGACGAGCTTTTTGATAAATATACGCAGAATCTTGCTGATGATTTGAACATTTATGAAAAGCTTCTTGCAAGTGTAGATAAGAGCTGGAATGAAATTATTCTTGCATTTAAAGATATTCGGTTTAAAAGCCTTTCCTATAAGAAAAATTATGTTTCTCCTGTTAAAGGAGAGATTTCTTCAAGGCGTGATATTTATAAAAATATCGTTACAAAGGATTTGCCGTCTCTTTTCTGTGCAATGGAAGAAGATTATACGGAAGATATGAAAGTGCTTTATCCTTTGCTGAAAACGCTTTGCAGCGTTGTTTGTGCATTTGATGAAGAGCTTCTCTTAATTAAGCAGGAAAGAAATGGTTATTCCTTTTCCGATATAGAGCATTTTGCAATTCAGCTTTTAACGAATGTTGATGAAATCGGTAATGTTTCAAAATCTGAGCTTGCCACTGATTTACAGAATAATTTTTATGAAATTCTTGTTGATGAATATCAGGATACAAATGAAGCACAGGATTTGATTTACAGAATGCTCTCAAACAATAAAAACTGCTTTATGGTTGGGGATGTTAAGCAAAGCATTTATCGTTTCAGACTTGCTATGCCGCAGATATTTATCGGCAAAAGAAATCAGTATGATTACTATGATAAAAACAATCAATCCGAAAATTCAAAAATTATTTTAGACAGAAATTTTCGTTCAAGAGAACAGATCTGTAAATATGTAAACTATATTTTTTCAGCCTTTATGAGCGAACAGGTTGGCGAAATTGATTATAATGAAGACGAGTTTTTGAATTGCGGTGCAAAATATAATGCCAGCAACATACCGTCTGCCCAGATTAAGATTTTAAATCATACGAAGGGCGATGCATTTGATACAAATGAAGCTGTTTATATTGCAAAAACAATTCTGAATAAAGTTAAAAGCAAAGAGCTTATTATGGACGGAGAAGATTACAGACCGATAAGATACGGCGATTTTGCAATTCTTTTAAGATCTGTTAAAAACCATATCAATGCATATAATGAGGTTTTAACATCATTCGGTATTCCTGTAATTGCAGATAATTCCTCAAATTTATTTGAAAGCAATGAGATAAAAATTTTGCTTTCTCTGCTTCGTGTGATTGATAATCCTATGCAGGATATTCCGCTTCTTTCTGTTATGATGTCGCCGTTATACGGCTTTACTGCGGAAGAAATGGCAGAAATCAAAACAGAAAATGAACATATAAAAGCAAATCTCTATACAAGTGTTGTAAATTCAAAATCGGAAAAGGTAAAGGCATTTCTTGAAGAAATTGATATGCTTGGTAAAATAGCAGTAACGATGTCTGTTTCAACCTTTATCAGATATATTTGTGAATACAAATCCGTTTATGCCTTTGTTAATGCGCTTGGTAACGGGGAACAGAGATGCAGAAATATTGCAAAGCTTGTTGATTTTGCCGCCAATTTTGATGCTTCAAACAGTGTTGGCTTAACTGCTTTTATGCGCCTTATTGATAAGGTTGAGGAAAGTGATAACGGATTAGACAGTGCTGTTCTGAATCCGTCAGCTGAAAATGCAGTATCTATTATGAGTGTGCATCATTCAAAAGGTTTGGAATTTCCGATTGTTATTCTTGCAGGTGCTTCCAGAAAGTATAATACGCGTGATTTATCCGATAAGCTCCTATTAAATTCTTCTTTAGGCTTGGGCTTAAAAATGCATAATGAAGAAAAACTCTATAACTTTAATACAATTCCGTATGTTGTTATAAAGGAGAAAAATAAAATTGCGCAAATAAGTGAAAACCTCAGAGTGCTTTATGTTGCGTTAACAAGAGCCAAGGAGCAGTTTATTACCTTTGTTACAACCGAAAATTTAGAATCAAGAATAGCCTCTCTTTCTTCAAAAATATCTGACGGAAGCATTCATCCGTATCTTTGTAAGAATATCAGCAATGATGCTGATTTCATACTTATGAGCGCCTTAACACATCAGAATGGAAAAGCACTTCGTGATTATTCCGATCTTGATGTCAAAACAGTTGCTGCTGATTTTCCGATTGGTATTGAAATTATAGACAGTGTTGACGAAATTGAAGAAGCAGAGGAAAGCGAAAAGGCAAAAGCAAATGCAGATATCGTTTCCGAAATAGAAGAAAAGCTATCTTTTGAATATGAAAATATGCATATTTCTTCCGTTGCTGCCAAAAGAACGGCTTCAAGCCTAGACGACAGTATAAAAGGCTTTGATTATTTTGCCTCAGCAAAGCCTACATTTATGAATGATGTAGGAATGAGCCCAAGTGAAAAGGGTACGGCAATGCACAGCTTTATGCAGTATTGCGATTATAATAATGCGAAAAATAATCTTGAAGACGAAATTGCAAGACTGCAGAATAAAGCTTATTTAACAGAAGAACAGGCAAACAGCTTAAGCAGGGAAGAACTATCAGCACTGTTTAATTCCGATTTTGCAAAAAGAATGTTTCATGCAGATCGAATTTACAGAGAATTTAAAGTATCTTCATTTGTTAAACTCAGAGATATTGAGGATATTGACAGCGATGAAGAAATCTTGGTTCAGGGCATTTCGGACTGTATCTTTGAAGAAAACGGCGAGCTTGTACTTGTAGACTATAAAACGGACAGGGTAAAAAACGAAAATCAGCTTCTTTCCATGTATAAAAATCAAATTACTTTTTATAAAAAAGCTGTATCAAAAGCGTTGAAGAAAAATGTAAAAGAAGCCGTTTTATATTCATTTAAACTGGGAAAAGTTTGCAGTTATAAATAATTTAAAAAAAACACTTGCTTTTTTATCTTGTTTGTGGTATTATTCCAAATGTTATGATATTATCGTAAAGAGGTGAAAACAATGAAAGACGGAATTCATCCAAACTATGAAACTTGCACCGTAAAATGTGCTTGTGGCGCTACTTATGAAACAAAGAGCACTAAGGGCGAGCTTAAAGTTGATATCTGTTCAAAGTGTCATCCATTCTATACAGGTAAGCAGAAGCTTGTTGATACAGGCGGTCGTGTAGACAGATTCAACAGAAGATACGGCAAAAAGAACTAATCAAAATGATTAAGGCAACGAACCCGTTGCCTTTTTTGTTTTTATATAATACTTTTGAGGGTAAGAATGAAGGAATATAAAACAGTTGAATTTGAAAATTCTGATGAATTTGTTGAAAAGAAATCAAAGTTTATCGGTTATGTGAAGCCTGTTCAAACGCAGGAGGATGCGGTATCCTTTATCAATTCAATTAAATCAAAGCATTGGGATGCAACGCATAATGTTTATGCTTATGTATTAAAAGAAAATAATATTCAAAGATACAGTGATGACGGCGAGCCGTCCGGTACGGCTGGTGTGCCTGTTCTTGATGTTATTCTGAAAAACGGACTTGTTGATATCTGCGTTGTTGTAACCCGTTATTTCGGCGGTATAATGCTTGGCGCAGGGGGATTGGTCAGAGCATATTCTCATGGCTCTAAAATTGCTGTTGAATCAGGCAATATGATTACAATGGCGCCTTGCAAAATTTTAACTGTTTCGGTGGAATACAGCTTTTATGAAAGAGTAAATAACCTGCTTTCTGATTTTGATGCCAATGTAGAAAATACAGAATTTGCTGATCATGTTACAATTACTTTTTCATTGAAACAGGAACGGGTAACAGACTTGCAGAATAAACTAACTGATTTAAGCAATGGTCTATATCAATTAAACGAAATAGGCGAGAAATTCGCAAAAATATAAACCACAGGATTATTCCTGTGGTTTGATTAGTTTTATAATATTAATTTCGGGATGGTTAAAAAGTCTTAACGGGAATTCTGAATTTCCGAGTCCTCGGCTGATGATCAGCTTTGGTTTATCTCCGAAACTGCCTCGTGCATATTTCGGGAATAAGCCTTGCCCAGGGCTGAATATCGGCCCGATAAATGGAAGAATAAACTGCCCGCCGTGTGCGTGCCCTGAAAGCTGCAGGTCAAAATCGTATTGTGTATAATTGTTTTCTTCAACATCTTTAAAGTTTTCGGGAAAATGGCTTAAAACAATTTTAAATCCGCCGCAGCTTGCAAGCTTTTCAAAATATGGCTTCATATCTTTGTAAACGAATGTTCCGTTTTTTCTGGCTTTATAATCTTCAAAGCCTGCCTGGTTTTCATCAAGCCCCAAAACAGTTATAGGCGTATCCTTTATTATTTCTTCGGAAATATCATTAAGAAGAACGGTAAAACCTAATTCTTTCAATTCCTTCATTAAATCCTCAAAATAGTCAAGTCTTCGTTCGTGATTTCCTGTAATGTAAAATACAGGAGAAATGTTCAATAATCCTTTTCCGATTTCAAACATTTTTTCTTTGTTTTTGCCGTGATCATTGATATAATCGCCTGTAATCATAATCATATCAGGCTGAAGTTTTACTAATTTATTCACTACTTTATGAAACGGTTTTGAATGTAAATCAGAAAGATGCGCGATTTTAATATCGCTGTTTATATCGCTGTTTTCAATTTCGTATTCGGTTATATCAATCTTATTATTCTGATAATAGCAAAACAAAATGATTAAAATTAAGATTGCTGCAATGATTACATA
>JAIDLO010000053.1 GCA_029050995.1 Eubacterium sp.
TGTAGATTTTATAAACATCTCTTACATCAATAAGGGGCATAATCGTAATTTCCTTTACTATTAGTATAGTTATATAATACAAATAATTATAAAATTTGTCAAGTGAATTGTATATTTGATCACTTATATTCAATAATACTAAATCAGGTGTTAATAAATGAGTATCAGTAAAGATGAATACAGCAAAATGTCAGACAAAGCAAGTCCGAATTCGCCGATACTTTTAAACTGCGTTAAAGCCTTTTTAATCGGCGGACTTATATGCACATTCAGTCAGCTTTTAAATATGCTTTTTGAAAAAGCAGGATTAGGCGAAAATGAAATTAAAATTGCAACGCCGTGTATCATTATTATTTTAACCGCAATTCTAACCGGTATCGGTATTTTTGATAAAATTGCCCGCCATGCAGGCGCAGGTACAATTGTGCCGATTACTGGCTTTGCAAACTCTGTTGTTTCTCCTGCACTTGAATTCAAGCATGAGGGTATGGTGCTCGGCACGGCTGCACAAATGTTTTCAATCGCAGGTCCCGTTTTGGTTTACGGAATCGGAAGCTCTGTTTTATACGGCTTTATTATTTATATTTTCAAATTATATTAAAAAATATTTGCTTTATGACAATAAATTATTGAATCTGCCTTTATTATGTGCTAATATAAATGCATAATAAAATTTAGGAGGTCGTTTATTGTGGCAATGACTTATGAATCAATCGTTGAAACCGTTAGAAACAGATTTAAGGATGTAGATGTAAGCTCCGTTCCGGGTACTCTTGCATATCAGTTTAATATTGTAGGTAAGGTAAGCGGAATATTTTATGTTGAAATCAAAGACGGTAAAGTTAATGTTGAGCCGTATGAGTATTATGACAGAAATGCTATCTTAATCATGAATGGTACAAATCTTATCAAGCTTATCAACGGAAAGCTCGATCCTGTTATTGCATTTACAACAGGTAAGCTCAAGGTTGATGGCGATATCAATGCCGCTCTTGAATTAACAAAATTTTTAAAACAGTAATAGAATTCATCAAAACCGTTCGTTTAACGAACGGTTTATTTTTTATGCTTGTAACAGCGGCTTATTTAAGTTATAATAGAATAGCCAACCAAGAGCCGAACAAAATAAGGTTTAGCTTTGCAATTTGTGCCCAAATACTGCGTTAAAAAGCCTCGGAATACGGAAAGTATCCCTACGTTTTTTGCCTTGTCTTTGAACAAAATTGCTAAAGCTAAACTGCGAAGCACCTAAAATAATCAGATTTTTGTGCATAGCGTCATTTCTTTGACGCAGGTATACTGTCGTATATCAAGGCAAAAAATGGCGTTAGGTGCGAAAAGCTGATTATTTTAGGCTATTGGGTTCGACTCTTGTTTGGCTAAGATATTTGGAGGTAAAATTTATGAAACATAAAGAAATTGTTGAAAAAATGAGTCTGAAGCAAAAAGCTGATTTTGTTTCGGGCTATGATTATTGGCATCTTGAAGAGGCAGAAGATTTGGGCTTGCCTAAAATTATGATTACAGACGGCCCTCACGGACTTCGTAAGCAAAATCCAAACGGAGGCGGTGTTGGTCTTTCAAATTCATATCCGGCAACCTGTATGCCTCCTGCTGCAACTTCAGCGTGTTCCTGGGATGAGGAGCTTTTAAGAGAAGAGGGTGAGGCTCTTGCAGAGGAATGTCTGCAGGAAAAGGTTTCCGTTCTTCTTGGCCCGGGCACAAATATTAAGCGTTCTCCCGTTTGCGGAAGAAACTTTGAATATTTTTCTGAAGATCCGCTCCTTGCCGGTAAAATGTCGGCAGGTATTATCAATGGCTTGCAGTCAAAGGGTATCGGTACTTCATTAAAGCATTTTGCTTGTAACTCTCAGGAAGCATATCGTATGATTATCAATGAGGTTATTGATGAACGCACGCTGAGAGAACTTTATTTCCCTGCATTTGAAATTGCAGTTAAGGAAGCGCAGCCTTGGACAATTATGAATTCCTACAACAGAATTAACGGCGTTTATGCATCGCAGAATGATTGGCTTCAGAATAAGGTTGCAAGAGATGAATGGGGCTTTGAGGGCCTTTTCGTAACAGACTGGGGCGCTTCTGTAGACAGAGTTCCCGGATTGGAAGCAGGTACTGATCTTGAAATGCCGTCTTCGGGTACGCTCAATTCAGAAAGAATTATTGCCGCTGTTGAAAACGGCGTCCTTGATGAAGCTGTACTTAATGAAAGAGTGGATAAGGTTGTTGATTTGATTATCAAGTCAAAGCCTGCTCTTGAACAGGATTTTACATATGATGTTGAAGCGCATCACGCCATTGCAAGAAAGGTTGCAGAGGGCTCAATGGTGCTTCTTAAAAATGAGGATAATATTCTTCCGCTTGCAAAGGATGCTAAAATTGCCGTTATCGGAGAAATGGCAAAAGCACCTCGTTATCAAGGAGCAGGCTCATCTGTTATCAATCCTACAAAGATTGATAATGCGTATGACAGCCTTGCCGAGCTTGGCGCAGATGTTACATATGCACAGGGCTATTACAAAGCACCTCCGAAAAAGAAAGAGAAAAACAGAAAAACGGATGCAGAGCTTGTTACAGAAGCAGTCAATGCAGCAAAGGCAGCTGATGTTGCGCTTGTATTTATCGGCTTAACAGAAGAGTTTGAGGCAGAGGGATATGACAGAGAAAATATTGATATCCCTGCTTCTCATAATGCGCTTGTTGCTGAAATCGTTAAGGCGAATCCGAATACAGTTGTTGTTCTTGCAGGCGGTTCAGTTGTGAATATGCCTTGGATCAATGATGTTAAGGCACTTCTCAATATGGGACTCAGCGGTCAGGCAGGCGGCTCTGCTGCTGCAAATATCCTTATGGGCAAGGTTAACCCAAGCGGTAAAACGGCTGAAACCTATCCGCTTTCCTATGAGGAAAACCCTGTTTACGGAAATTACCCGGGTACTCCTGTTATTTCGGAGCATAAGGAAAGTGTTTATATCGGCTATCGTTATTATGATACTGCGAAAAAGGATGTTCTTTTCCCGTTCGGCTTCGGTCTTTCCTATACAACCTTTGAATACAGCGATTTAAAAGTTTCAGCAAATGAAATCAAGGATGATGAAACAGTAACCGTTTCATTCAAGATTAAGAATACAGGCAATGTTGACGGTGCTGAAATTGCGCAGGTTTATGTTGCAGATCAGGAGTCAACGATTTTCAGACCTGAAAAAGAGCTTCGTGGATTTACAAAAGTATTCCTCAAAGCAGGCGAAGAGAAAGAGGTTTCTGTTACCCTCGGCAAGCGAGCATTTGCATATTACAATGTAAATCTCGGAGATTGGCATGTTGAAACAGGTGCGTTTGATATTTTAGTCGGTGCGTCCAGCCGTGATATCAAGCTTTCAACAACTGTTAATGTTGTTTCAACAGTGGATGCTGAGATCCCGAATTTCAAGGAAACTGCACCTGCTTATTATACTGCCGATATTGATGGTATGACAGGCGAGCAGTGGGCAGCTGTTTACGGACAAGAGCTTCCGTCTGCCGAAAGAGATACAACGGCTAAGATAACAATTTACAACTGTCTTGATGATGCTTCTCATACAAAATGGGGCGGAAGAATAGGCAGACTGATTCAAAGCGTTATCACGAAGTTTGCAAGTGCCGAAACAGGCGACGGCGCAATGCTTCAGGCTATGGCAGTTCAGATTCCTATGAGAAACTTCATTTCAATGTCTATGGGTGTGTTCAGCCCGAAAATGGCAGAGGGACTTTTGCAGATTCTGAATGATGACGAAAGCACCTTCAAGGGTGTATGCAAGATTTTGGGCGGTGTTCCAACAGCTATTGCGAAGCTTCCGAATCTTATTCATTCCATTTAATTAAAATAGTCAATACAAAACCGTGTAAAGTGTAATTGCTTTACACGGTTTTCTTTAAGAAAATAGAACAAATTGTGAAGATTTATGCAATCAGATTGCAGAAAGCACATCCGTATGATAAAATAAATGGAAAATACAGAAAGGGAGGCAGTAAAAATGTATCGTATTTTAATTGTTGAAGACGATATGGGAATTGCGCAGGCAATCCGAAAACAATTGCAGATGTGGGATCTGGAGGCAAGATGTGTTGAAGATTTCAGAAATGTTCTTTCGGAATTTTCCGAATTCAATCCGCATTTGATTCTGTTGGATATCTCTCTTCCTTTTTATAATGGCTATCATTGGTGCAGTGAAATTAGAAAGGTGTCTAAAGTGCCGATTATCTTTATTTCTTCTGCGGCTGATAATATGAATATCGTTATGGCAATGAATATGGGTGCTGATGATTTTATTGCAAAGCCGTTTGACCAAAGCGTGCTTGTTGCGAAAATACAGGCTGTTCTGCGCCGTACCTATGATTTTTCTTCTGCCGTTTCTGTTATTGAACACAAGGGCGCAATGCTGAACACAGAGGACGGAACATTCACTTTTAATGGCGCCAGAATACCGCTTACCAAAAATGAATATATAATTCTGCTTTGCCTTATGAAAAATAAAGGAAAAATAATCAGCCGTGAAAAGTTGATGCAGCAGCTTTGGGAAACGGATAGCTTCGTTGATGAAAATACATTAACGGTTAATGTAAGCCGTTTGCGTAAAAAGCTTGAAGCAGCAGGACTGCCCGAATTTATAGAAACAAAATTCGGCGTTGGTTATATTATTCCTAGTTAATATCGGAGAAGAATATGAAATTCCTTTTTTCTTATTTAAAACAGCGTAAAAGTGCAATCATTATATTTGTTTTGTTTTCAGGTGTGTTCCTGTGTTCTTTTCTTCTTTATCATATACCGACGGGTGCAGTTGTATATCCGGCTGTATTATGTGGCTTTTTCGGTTCTGTTCTTATTTTTCTGGATTACAGAAAAATTAAAAATAAGCACAAATTGCTTTCCGAGCTTTGCAGATATACGGAAGATATAACAGATAATTTTCCCGCTGCCGTTACAATTGATGATGCGGATTATCAAAAAATCATTCGCCTTCTTGATGAGGAGGAAAAGCAGAGAAATACAGAAATGCATATCAGATTTTCCGATATGGTGGATTATTATACCCTTTGGGCGCATCAGATCAAAACGCCAATTGCCGCAATGAAGCTTAATCTGCAGAATGATGACAGTGAGCTGGCAGGCATCATATCGGAGGATTTGTTCAGAATTGAGCAGTATGTTGAAATGGTTCTTGTTTTTCTTCGCCTTGATTCTGATTATACGGATTATGTGATAAAGGAATATTCGCTTGATGCTATTGTTAAAAGCGCTGTTAAAAAGTTTGCTTCCCAATTTATCCGCAGAAAGATAACGCTTGTATATGAGCCGCTTGAAGCCAATATTTTAACGGATGAAAAATGGCTTTCATTTGTGATTGAACAGGTGCTTTCAAATGCACTTAAATATACGAAAAGCGGAGAAATTTCCATAACTCTTGAAAGCCCGGAAACGCTTTGCATAAAAGATACAGGGATCGGTATTGCGCCCGAGGATTTGCCGCGAATATTTGAAAAGGGCTTTACAGGCTATAATGGCAGAGAGGATAAAAAGGCAAGCGGTATCGGGCTTTATCTCTGCCAAAGAATCTGCCGTAATCTCGGGCATACTATTTCTGCATACTCTGCACTTGGCGCGGGTACGGAAATCAGGATTGGTTTAAACAGAGAAAGCATTGAAATAGAATAAATATTTAATTCCTTACAAAAATGTAAGAACTATGGGGAGAAATGTAAGCCAAATCAATGGAATTGCATTTCTCTTTTTTGATAGAATTTGCTTAGTCAATCAAGAGTTGAACAAAATGCACGACTCTTGGGTGGCTAACAAATAAAGGAGGAATTCGAATGAATATCTTAGAGGTACATGCGCTCAGAAAGGTTTATACAACTCGTTTAGGTGCAAACAAGGTTGAAGCACTTAAGAATGTTTCTTTCAGCGTTGGTATGGGCGAATATGTTGCCATAATGGGCGAATCGGGAAGCGGTAAAACAACGCTTCTGAATATCCTTGCTGCGCTTGATAAGCCAACAAGCGGAAGTGTAAAGCTTGCAGGAGCGGAGCTTTCAAACATTAAAGAAAAAAGTATTGCGGCTTTCAGAAGAGATAATCTTGGCTTTGTTTTTCAGGATTTTAATTTGCTTGATACTTTTTCTTTGGAGGATAATATTTATCTTCCGCTTGTGCTTGCAGGGTTTAAGCACAATGAAATGAAGAAAAGGCTTATGCCTATTGCAAACCAGCTTGGCATAGCAGGCTTGCTGAAAAAATATCCGTATGAGGTTTCGGGCGGTCAGAAGCAGCGTGCGGCAGTTGCAAGAGCGCTGATAACCGATCCTAAAATCGTTCTTGCCGATGAACCAACGGGTGCGCTTGATTCAAAGGCATCTGATGAGCTTCTCAGATTGTTTTCGCAGATTAATGAAATCGGGCAGACAATTCTTATGGTAACCCATTCTGTTAAGGCTGCAAGTCACGCAGGCAGAGTGCTGTTTATTAAAGACGGCGAAGTGTTCCATCAGCTTTACAGAGGCTCGTCAACAAATGAGGAATTCTATCAGAAAATTTCCGATACCTTAACATTGCTTGCAACAGGTGGTGACGGAAGATGAAAACAGGTCTTTATCCCCAGCTTGCATTAAATGGTATTAAAAAGAATAAAAGGCTTTATCTGCCGTATATTTTAACCTGTGCAGGTATGGTTATGATGTTTTATATTGTTTCATATCTTGCAAAGGGAGATACGATTACAAAGCTTCGCGGCGGCACGATGATGCAATTCTGCCTTATGCTTGGTCTTGGCGTTATCGGTGTTTTCTCGCTTATCTTTTTGTTTTATACAAATTCGTTTTTAATCAGGCGAAGAAAAAAGGAATTTGGTCTTTATAACATTCTCGGTATGGGAAAGCTGAATCTTGCAATGGTGCTGATTTGGGAAAGCCTTATTGTTTCGGCTGTTTCGCTTGTAAGCGGTGTGTTCTGCGGTATTCTGTTTTCAAAGCTTGCTGAGCTTCTGATGCTGAATATATTGCAGCTTGAAACCTCTTTTTCATTAAGCATTTCTTTTGATTCTATTGTTTATACAGTTATTCTTTTTGCAGCTATATTCCTGCTGATTCTGCTTAATACATTAAAGCAAATCAGCGTTTCAAAGCCGATTGAGCTTTTGCGCAGTGAAAGTGCAGGCGAAAAGCCGCCGAAAGCAAACTGGATTATGGCACTTGCAGGCGTAGCCATTATGGCGCTTGCTTATTATATTGCCGTAACGATTGAATCGCCTACGGATGCCTTAATGTGGTTTTTCATTGCAGTTATACTTGTTATCATTGCAACCTATCTTTTGTTTATTGCAGGCTCTGTTGCTTTCTGCAAGCTGCTCCAGAAGAACAAGAATTACTATTACAAAACAAATCATTTCGTTTCCGTTTCCTCTATGCTGTTTCGTATGAAGCGAAACGGGGCAGGGCTTGCATCCATCTGTATTCTCTGTACAATGGTGCTTGTTATGGTTTCCTCAACGGTCTGCCTTTATATAGGCGAAGAGGATTCACTCAGAAAGCGTTATCCGAGAAATATTTCAAGTGATGTTACCGTAAGTGAAATTGCAGATTTGAATGCGGATAATTTCAAGCCGATTTCCGATACGGCATTAAAAGTTGTTGAGAAAAACGGCGAGCAGGCTGAAAATGTATTGAATTACAATTATGCTGTTTTGGATGGCGTTTATAAAGACGGAAAAATCATTACCTCAAAAGTAGAAAGCTTTTCCGATCTTACTATGGTTTTCTTTGTTTCGCTGGATGATTATAATAGAATTGCAGGAAAGAATGAAACGCTTACTGATAATGAGGTTCTGATCAGCACAACGAAGAATTTAAAATATAAGGAAAATAACATTGAAATAGAGGGCGGAAAAACCTTTGAAATTAAAGGCGAGGTTGATAAGTTTGTTGATAATTATCTTGATGTTATGAATGTGTCGCCGTCTATCTTTCTTGTTGTAAAAGATTTTGAAGCTGCCGTTTCTCCTATGATGAATCTGGCAGGCTACAAAGGGAATCCGCTTGTTAATCTTCATAATTTCTTCGGCTTTGATTTGTCTTGTGCGGAAGAAAAGCAGATTGATATCTACAATACTTTGTGCGAGCAAATGAAGGCAGACGGAAAGCAGATGTCAAAATGGGATTGTGCTGCAAATGAGAAAGCAGAATTTTATGAATTATACGGCTCGCTGTTCTTCCTCGGCATTCTGCTTGGTATTGTGTTTATTTTTGCCGCTGTGCTTATTATTTACTATAAGCAGATTTCGGAGGGCTACGAGGATCAATCCCGCTTTGATATTATGCAAAAGGTTGGTATGAATAAAAAGGAAATCAAAAAGAGCATTAATTCACAGGTGTTAACTGTATTCTTTATGCCGCTTATTGTTTCGGCAATTCATCTTGGATTTGCCTTTCCTATGATTTATAAAATGCTTCTAATCTTTGCAATAACGGATTTGGCGTTCCTGATTTATGTAACCTTAGGCTGCTTTGCGGTGTTTACGCTGTCTTATATAATCGTTTATAAGTTTACATCAAAGGCGTATTATTCAATCGTAAGCGGTGTGAAAGAATAGATTTGAAAGGAGAATCTGATATGAAAAAATCTATTGGAGCCATAATCGGCGCAATGCTTATTTTGGGCGGTGTTTTATTCGGCTTGTATCATATGGAAAATTATGATAAGTTTTACTATACAAAGGTTGATAATTCAGCAGTAAGCGAATTGCCTGCGGCTGATGATATGGATTATGAATATAAGCTGGATAGCTATGATGAAAAGGGAAAGAAAAAATCCCTTAAATTTGAAACCTCAAAAAAACTCAGGCAGGATGCTTACTTAATGCTTGAAGTAAGATTAACGGGCGTTCATAAATGGGAAGAGGTAGAGTTTAAAGATTTACCCTCAGAGGTTCAGGAAATCTTAAAATAAGATATAAAAAGAGCCAAGACTGAAAAGTCTTGGCTTTCATTTTTTTATTGAACTGAATTTTTCTTTTCTTCCTCAAGCTCTGCCATTTCTTTATAAAACGCATTTGCTTTTACATAAACCATTATAATATCGTGGATATGCTCATAAAGTTCGCCTTCTTTGTAATTTACCTGGATGATTCTTTCGTCATCATCAATGCAGAGCGGACCTCTTTCATAATCATTAAAGGTTGGCATAATGGAATAGGTTTCCTGTGTTTTAACGATAGAAATGAGCGTTAAATCAGCAGTTGCCGCAACAAAGCCTTTTTTCTTTGTGTATTTTTCTATGGTTGAAACAGGGCTTTCGTCATTATGCTTTTTTGTGTAGCAGGCATTAATTACCTTCTCTATAAACTTTTCAACCTCTGCGGCAGAATAAGGCGCTTTTAAAAGCATAACCGTATCAATATCCGCAATGCCGTATTTCTCGCTTTCGCCGCAAGGAATTCCGATTAAGTTTTCATCTTTGTCTACATATAAAGAAATTGTATAAAATTCTCTTTCCATATTTATCACCTTTTGCAATTGTAACATAGTTCATTGAAAAAAACAACCTTATATGTTAGAA
>JAIDLO010000054.1 GCA_029050995.1 Eubacterium sp.
AATATATTAAACCGCAGGATTCGGGCCACAGATGCGAAGGTCGTGATGCTGCCATTACAGCAAACAGCTGATAGGAAATCAGATTCAATGCAGTTGATAAAGCGTTTAATTTCAATGCAAATCACTTTACACTTGGTCAGCTTATTAAGTCAGCCCATATTGAGGATATCCCCGATGTGGACACAACCTTTGCTGCAATAGACGGCTTTGTTCGCGGAACAGGCTCCGGCAGCTGCGGACCTGCAACAACAAAAGAACATTCCATTTCCTTTGCCTACGGCAAACCGCTTGAATTTACTTTTGAATTTGAATTTTCTAAGTAATACAACAACAAGGAGAATCCTTTATGAAAAAAGTGTTGGCTTCAGTTTTAACCCTTATTGTTATTACGCTTATGCTGTCGTCCTGCAGTAATTCAGATTTATCAGTAAATGAAGAATCCTTTGAAGTGAAATACTCGTTTCAATCAGAAATTGAAAATTATGATGCAGAATATCAAATTGTGGATAATACACTTTTTGGAAAAGGGCAAAATTCGTTTAAAGTATTTGGGGATGATGATTCGCAGTATTATAACGAATGGGTGGAAATTGCAAGTAATGTTGTTCATGTTGATGCCTGCAGTGGTACTGTTATTTATTTAACAGATGCAGGACAGCTCTATGGCTTTGGATTGTGTGATGGCGGCGTCTTACAATCTGAAGACAGCGAAGATCCTTATGAAAATTTTATAAGTAAGCCTGTTTTATTATTTGAAGATTGTAAATATGCTTCAATCGGAACAAGATTTGTAGTTTCAATAAAGAACGATGATACCCTTTGGTTTTGGGGCGAAAGCCTGAATGGTCAAAGCAGAGAAATTAAAGAAAAAATTTTAGAACCAAAGCAAATTGCCGCTGATGTGCGTTATGCAGAGGCTTTCGGATATACAACGGCATGGATTGATAAGGATAATTCTTTGTATCTGTGCGGCGACAATTCTTTTGGTCAAATCGGAAATGGCGAAAGCGGCTGCGGGTTCCCAACAATGTTTGAAGATATTGTTACAAATCCCTACTGTGCTTTGAAAAATTGTGTTTCTTTTAATATAACAGATAATTCAACTACAATAATAGCTAAAACAATTGACGGCAAAGAATACGAATGGGGAAATAATAATCATACAATACCTACTGTAAAAACAAAATAAAAAAGCACGAGCTTGATGCTCGTGCTTTCATTTTGTTCATTACTGCTCAACAGGGTAAACAGAAACCTTTTTTCTGTCTTTTCCCATTTTTTCAAATCTTACAGTGCCATCAATAAGAGCAAAAAGTGTATCATCAGAACCGATGCCTACATTGTTGCCCGGATGAATATGAGTTCCTCTCTGGCGATAAAGAATGTTGCCTGCAAGAACAAACTGACCGTCTGCTCTTTTAGCGCCAAGTCTTTTTGATTCAGAATCACGGCCGTTCTTTGTAGAACCCATACCTTTTTTATGAGCAAAAAGCTGTAAATCTAATTTAAGCATTATTACACCTCCGAAATAATCACATTAATATTCTCGGGATAATCCTTTTGAAGCTCACTTAAATGAAGCTTTAATCCATTCAGAATATCCTGAGCCGAATTTGCAGAATCTTTAATCATCAGTTTTAAATAGCCGTCGTCCGCTTCTGCCGTTGCATCAAGACAAATAACATCCGTTATTGTATTGGCAGCCATAAGGCAGGCACTTGAAACGAAAGCACAAATCAAATCCTCTCCGTGCGGAGCGCTCATTGAATGGCCCCTTGCTTCAAAACCGATTATCGTATTTTCTGCTTTGTAAAAGTTAACTTTAATCATAGGGAATTAAGCGTTGATCGCTGTAATCTCAACCTTTGTGTAAGGCTGACGATGACCCATTTTGCGTTTTTCATTCTTCTTTGGCTTGTAGGTAAATACAGTGATTTTCTTGCCTTTGCCGTTCTTAAGAACCTTAGCTGCAACTGTTGCCTTTGCGCAATCCTTGCCAGCCTTGAAGCCCTTATCTGTGCTTACAGCAAGTACATTATCGAAAGTGATTTCTTCCTCAGCTTCTACGCCAAGCTTTTCAATGTAAAGAACATCGCCTTCAGCAACCTTATACTGCTTACCGCCTGTTACGATAACTGCGTACATCTGATTTTCTCCTTTATCAAGTCTCGCTACGATAGGTGTATATCTGCATATATCTTTGAAACCTATAATATGCGGCTTAATTATTATAGCAGAAAAATAAGCAATGTCAATAGATTTATAAAAAAATTAGCTTTCTCTGCCAAGGCAAAGAAAGCTGTTTTAATTGATTTATTATTATTTTGAGAACGAAACAATAATTCCGTTATTGGAAGCATAAAGGGAATTCAATCCGCTTGCCTTTAAAGCTATAACATTCTCATAACCTGTTTTTTCTTTTATTGCTTTAACAATAGCCTCTGCTTTTTCTTTGCAGCAAACATAGCTTACAATAGCTGTTTTATCTGTTAAATCAGCACCTTCTGTTTCTCTCTGAACAAAAGCAGCAAGTTTCTGAATAATTCTGGTTTCAGATAAATCCTTGCCTGCAAGTGTAATGTTGCCGTAATCTGTTCTTTTGCAGATGAGCTTAACGCGAAGTGCTTCAATTACCTTTGCGCCAAGGTTGAATAATCTGCCGTTGCCCTTGAGCGCATCAAAGCTTTCAAGATAGAAGTAAAGGAAGCAATCCTTTACGCAGAATTCTTCAACGGTTTTTACAATTTCATCAAAATCTGTTCCATTGTCTGCAAGCTCTTTGATTTTGTAAGCAAGAATTGTTTCAAGGCCTGATGTAGCAAGAGAATTGATAACATGAATTTTCTTTGTGCTGTCCGGATGATCCTCTTTGTAAAGTGTAACACCCTGAACCGCACTGTTGTAGCAGCCGCTGAGCTTATCTGTTATTGTAATGATGTAAACCTCGTCTTCATCGCCTTCGCATGCTGCGGCAAATGCATCAGGAGACGGGCAAGCTGATTTTGCAAGCTCGCTTGAAGAAAGCATTCTTTGAATGAAATCTTCCTGATCAAAGTTTTCATCATCCTGAATAATATAATCGCCAATCTGAAGCGTAAGCGGAACAACTGTAAGATTGCTCCATTCTTTCATTTCTGCTGTAAGGTCACAGCAGGAATCTACAACAATTTTATAAGACATAACTTTTTCCTTTTCATTTATATTTAAGTTTATTATAAACGAATAGAACGCGTTAAGTCAACAAACAAAATAAATGTTTTCAATTAGTTCACAGAAAGGATATTTCTTGCCGCTTTAATTTGATTATCCACGCTCTGCTCGCTTGGACCGCCGACAACAAGTCTGTCTGCAACGCATTTTTCAAGGTTGATTGCCGTGTAAACCTCTTCGTCGAATAAATCGCAGATGTTTTTGTATTCTGCAAGCGGAAGTGTTTCAAGCGTTAAATTCTTGTCTATGCAAAGTGCAACAAGTTCGCCCGTTGCTTTGTATGCATCTCTGAACGGCAGTCCCTTTCCAACAAGATAATCTGCGCAGTCTGTTGCGTTGATAAAGCCTTTTGCAGCGGCATTTCGCATATTGTCTTTAAGAACTGTCATTGTTTCAATCATAGGTGTAAATGCGGTTAAGCACATTTTAACAGTGTCAACGGCATCAAAAATAGCTTCCTTATCCTCCTGCATATCCTTGTTGTATGCAAGCGCTATGCCTTTCATAACTGTTAAAAGTGTTGTTAAATCGCCGAAAACTCTGCCGCTCTTTCCTCTGACAAGCTCTGCTATGTCAGGGTTTTTCTTCTGTGGCATAATGGAAGAGCCTGTTGAAAAAGCGTCATCAAGCTCAACAAATTTGAATTCCCAGCTGCACCACATAATGATTTCTTCTGAAAATCTTGAAAGATGAACCATAATCAGTGAAAGTGCTGCAGCAAGCTCAATGCAGAAATCACGGTCTGATACGCCGTCAAGTGAATTGAGCGTTACGCCGTCAAAATCAAGAAGCTCTGCAACCATTTCTCTGTTCAGCGGATAGGTTGTTCCTGCAAGTGCACCTGAGCCGAGCGGGCAGATGTTCATTCTTTTCTTTGCATCTGCAAGCCTGCTTAAATCTCTGCAAAGCATTGCGGCATATGCCATAATGTGATGCGCAAAGGTAATCGGCTGTGCACGCTGAAGATGTGTGTAGCCCGGCATAATTGCTGTTTTGTTTTCTTCTGCCTTATCGCAGATAACGGCAATCAGCTCCTTAACCTTTTCTTCAATTTCAGTTATTTCTTTTCTTAATGTAAGGCGGATATCAAGCGCAACCTGATCGTTTCTTGAACGGGCAGTGTGCAGTCTTTTTCCTGTTTGACCGAGCCTTGCGGTTAATTCGCCCTCAATAAAGGTGTGGATATCCTCTGCTTCCATATCAATCTGAAGGGCTCCGCTTTTGATATCATTCAGAATTTTATCAAGCTCGTCAACAATCTTGTCGCTCTCGCTTTTATCAATAATACCTGCTGCGCCAAGCATTGTTGCGTGGGCAATGCTGCCTTTTATATCTTCTTCAAACATTCTGCTGTCGAAGCTGATTGAAGAGTTAAAATCATTTGTTTCCTTGGCAAGTTCTTTTTTAAACCTGCCTTTCCATAATTGTGCCATAATGAAAATCTCCGTTTATATATTATAAAATGGGCAGGCTAAAAAACCTGCCCTGAAATGATTATTAGTCGTTATTTTCTCTCTGTGCATCAAGAAGTGCCTTAACCTTGATTGAAAGACCGAAGAGGTTGATAAAGCCTGCTGAATCAGCCTGGTTGTATGCACCGCCGTCTTCGCCGAAGGAAGCAATGTTTTCATCATAAAGTGTGTATGGGGAAGTAATACCTGCGTTGATGATGTTGCCCTTGTAAAGCTTTAACTTAACATCGCCTGTAACAGTTTCCTGTGTTTTATCAACGAAAGCAGAAAGTGCTTCACGAAGAGGTGTAAACCATAAGCCGTTGTAAACAAGCTCGCCGAATTTCTGAGCAACAAGCTTTTTGTAGTGAGATGTTTCACGGTCAAGTGTAATCATTTCAAGAAGCTCGTGTGCTTTGTAAAGGATAGCACCGCCAGGAGTTTCATAAACACCACGGCTCTTCATACCAACAAGTCTGTTTTCAACAATATCAAGAAGACCGATACCGTTTGCACCGCCGAGCTCGTTGAGCTTTTCAACGATTGCAAGTGCTTTCATTTCTTTGCCGTCAATCGCGGTAGGAACGCCCTGCTCGAAATGGAGTGTTACATAGGTTGGTTCATCAGGAGCCTGATCAGGAGCAACGCCTAATTCAAGGAAGCCCTCTTTTGAATACATCGGCTCGTTTGCAGGATCTTCAAGATCAAGTC
>JAIDLO010000055.1 GCA_029050995.1 Eubacterium sp.
CCAACTCTTTTTTTTTTTATTATACTGCGACCACCGAGATGTACACGCGTAAGAGAGTGGGAAGCGTCATATGTGTATAATCGACAGCATTTAATAATTTTATGGAGGTGCACTATGGATATTGTTCTTTTAACTTTGGGCAATACAATAGACAAAACTTTTTTCGGCTTTGATTTTGCTATTTTTGAATTCTTTGGCAAAATTCAATGCGGATTTTTAAACATTGTTGCAAAGATATTTACTGCTTTCGGCGATGAAGCATTTGTTATCCCTATGATTATCGTAGGCGTGGTTTTAATGCTTTTCAAGAAAACAAGAAAATACGGCTTCGCGCTTTTCTTTGCAATCATTGTCGGAACGCTGGTAACGAATGTTGTTGTTAAGCCAATGGCGCTCAGAATCAGACCGTATAATACGCTTCAGGCTTATACAGATTATATGGGCTGGTATAATTTTGCAGGCGCTCTTTCAGAGAGTGACTATTCTTTCCCATCCGGCCATACAACCGCAGCATTTGAAATGGCAACGGCTATGTTCCTTGTTTTCAGAAGCAACGGCAAAAAGAAAATCTGCTGGATTTTCCCTGTTATCGCTGTGTTTACAATGTGCAGCCGTGTTTACTTAATGGTTCATTATCCAACAGATGTTCTTTGCGGAATGATCGTTGGTATCCTTGCAGGTGTAATCGGTTACTTCCTTATGAAGCTTTGCATGAAGCTTATTGCTGATGTTAAGCCGTTTAAGTGGATTGATAAGATTGATCTTGGCAAGGTTAAATTCCTGAGCTGGACAGCAGGCAAGGGTGGCGCAATCGTTATTGCTGTAGTTGTTGTTGCTATGTTCTGTGTATCATTTATCCCTGCTTTATCAGAGGGCGGCGATTCAGCAGTTCGTTGTGCTTATAATGCTGAATATAATTGCTATAACGAAGCAAAGCTTGATGATGAAAAATATCCTGCTATTAACGGCGAACGCTACTGCAAAATCCATTGGAAACAGCTTAGTGGCGTACAGGAATAATTTAATGTATAAAATAAATAAAAACCCACGATTTTTCGTGGGTTTTTTAATTTTCTACCGAAATTAGATTTTTATAATTTGTGTTTTTAGACTTTATGTGGTACGATAATTACGGTGAATGCAATGAACAGATATCAATTTGCAAATTACATATATGAACAGCGAAAGCAGCTTGGGCTTTCTCAAAAGGAGCTTGCCTCAATGCTTGGTGTTACGAATAAATCTGTTTCAAAATGGGAAACGGGTGCGGCAATTCCAAGAACGAATACACTTGTTCAGCTTGCAGAGGTTTTTAATGTTTCCGTTGATGAGCTTTTTGTTGAGGATGAGGAAACGAAAACACCAACCGTTCAGATTATTACTGCAAGCTCGCTTGATGATATGATGAATGAAAAGTTGAGTGCTGAAAAGGATAAAAGAAAAGCAATAATTCAGATAAGTAAAAAAGAAGCAAAATTATATTTAGCTTTGCTGCTTGTGATTGTTTTGGCGGTTTTTATAGTAACTGTGGTTATGAATATTTCTTTAGAAGATGTGATGACTGATGAGCCGCTTACGCTGCTGAAAGATTTACTGTTTTGGCTTTTCTTCGCTGTTTCTATAGGCGGAATCTATACGGGCATTGTTGCTTTTGCAAGGCTGTTAAAAAGAATACCGCTTATTGCAACAGTGGTTCTGGTGTTTGTTTTTCCGATAACAATTACGCTGATTGCGTCTTTCGGAATATGTTTGATTTTTCCGGTTTGTTTAAAATGTATCAAGGTAATTAAGGAGGATAACAATGGAGCATTATATTAAATTAGGAAAAAGGTATAAAAGGCTTAATGCATTGTGCGCAGTAATTGCTGGGGTTGCAATTGTTGTAGTGTTATTGCATTCAATTAAATTGTGGCTGAAAATTTTACTTTCTTTAATCATTCTGTTTATATCTGTTAATATAATTGTTTTTATCGGTAAACAATTACGAAATATTTTATTTGAAGAATGCAATCCTGAAAAATTCTATTGTGTATCCAAAGTAGTTTATAATGGTGCAGTTGCTTTTGATATGATATTGGCAATGGAAGCGCTTGGCGATTTTAACAGAGCGGCAGACCATTTTAAAGCTGCGTTTAAAACAGAGAAGAAAAGCAAAAAGCTGATGTATGGTGAGCATTTTGCCTATATTGAATGCCTTTTTTCCGCAGGGGAATATGAAGCGTGCATTAAGGAAATTACTGATTTCAGAATGAAAGTGCATTCCACGGAAGTAAGCGAAAAAATGAATAAACATAATCTTAAAGTGTGCGATTATTTTGAAAGCTTTATAAATAAGGATTATGAAAAATGTATTTTAATTTTGGATTCATTCAGAATTGATGAGTTAAAGTATCCTGAGATTGTTAAATGCACAATGAATTACTTTTATGCAATTTCATATTATTACGGCGGTAATATCGAAAAAGCAAAAGAGCATTTTGAAAAGATTAAGGATATAAATGATTCGCTTTATTATACAAAAAAAGCAAGGGAATATCTTGCAAATATCAATGAAGATAAGTTTTTAGAACTTAGTTTTGACGATATTCCAAAGTATGAAAGCAATCCTATTGATTTGGAAGCAAAGAAAAAAGCAGATAGAAAAATGTATGTAAAAGCATTGATTTCATTACTGCTTTTGATCGTTGTTATGGTTGGTGCTTATTTCTTGGTTAGTGCTGATGAACATAGAAAAGGAACTGCCGAAGAGATTATATCATATTCAATGGATTTTGATGTTGATGTTAAAGCAATTCTTCCTATCGAAAATGAGGATGCGGCTCTCTGCGTTTTTCAGGATAAAGATGATTTTGATTATCTCTATGTTGCCTATCTTGAAAGCTATGAAAATGATTTGTATTCCTATGGGATAGATTATAGCTTTTTGGCGGGAGAGGACGGCGTTCAATCCTTTTTAGATATTTATGATAATGAAGATGATTTTTCCGCAGAAGATTTAGCAAAAGCATTGCATAAGGATGAACCGTTTACAGATAGTTTTGATCGTCATGATTATTATTTCGGCTCGGGGGAAAAGGATATAACCGTTGTTTACAGAATTTCCAGATATAAACCGCAGGTTCCAAAGGTAGATAACGCAAAGGAATTTGTTTATACAATGTACAACGGCAAGGAAAAAACATATTATATCTATGTTTTAAATGTAGAAAAAGAAAATCAATTTGGTTATTCGGCAGGCGAATATTCTAAAACAGGCAGATAATATCTGCCCCTACAATTTGCCGTAGGGGCGAGCATTGATCGTCCGAATATATAAAAATGAAAGCACCTCGTATGAGGGGCTTTTTTATTTGTTCAAATATTCCTTTGTTTTTTCAAGGAAAATATTCATTTCCTCGTCTGTGCCGATTGTTATGCGGACATAATTATTTATTCTCGGTAAATTGAAATAACGGATAAATACCTTCTGTGTTTTCAGCCATTCAAAATAATCCTTCATATTCAGCTGATCGTTTGTTGCAAACAAAAAGTTTGTCTGCGAATCAAGCACGGTAAAGCCAAGGCTTCTCAATTCTTCTGTTATTCTGCCCCTTGTTGCAATAACTTTGGAAACCGTTTCGTTGAAATATGCCTTGTCGTTGATAGCCGCTGTGCCTACAGCCATTGAAATGCTGTTTACAGTGTAGCTGTTATAAGAATTTTTAACAGCTTCAAGAACAGAAATCAGCGCCTTGCTTCCGATTGCATAGCCGATTCTCATGCCTGCAAGGCTTCGGCTTTTTGAAAATGTGCCTGTAACAAGCAGATTTTCGTATTTCTTTGTAAGCGCAACGCTTGAAAATCCGCCGAAATCAACATATGCCTCGTCTATGATTACAACGCTGTCCTTGTTGTATTCCATTAGTTTTTCAATGAATGCCTGCCCCTCTCCAAGCGAGGTTGGCGCATTCGGATTCGGGATAACAACACCGCCGTTTTCTTCCTTGTAATCCTCTGCGTTAATGCGGAAATCCTTGTTCAGCGGATAGGTTTTGTAAGGAATGTTGAAAAGTCTGCACCAAACAGGATAAAAGCTGTATGTAATATCGGGGTAGGCAATCGGCTTGTCGCTGTTGAAAAATGCCTGAAAGGCAAGGGCAATCACATCATCAGAGCCGTTTCCCAAAAATACATTTTCGATTTCAACATTGTAAAATTCCGCAACAGCCTTTTTGAATGCATAAGCATTTGCATCCGGATAAAATCTTAAATTGCTGTTGTCAAAATTCTTGATTGCCTCAATAACCTTTGGGGACGGCGGATAAGGATTTTCGTTTGCATTAATTTTAATAATGTTCTGCTCCTTGCTCTGCTCTCCCGGCACATAAGGCTCAATATCTCTTAAATTCTTTTTCCATAATTTTTCCATAATCTTGTACCTCTTGCGGTATTTTACCACACTAAAGTGTTTTAATCAATATCCATAAATAAAAAAAACGCTCTTTGCATTTTTCAAAAAGCGTTTTCATTACTGTTAAATTTTTCAATATCTTCCCTTGTGATTTCTCCATATGTCTTTTCAAAGTTTTTTATATGAATTCTTATAAGTCTTTCAACCTCTTTGTTACAGGAACGGGCATTGTATTCTGCAATAAAACGAATTTTATCAAGCTCTTCTTGTGGAATTCTTATAGTAAATTGTGGTAGTTTTGATTTTCTTGTTGGCATAGAATTCACCTCTTTCTGTATTTTAGCAAGAACAAGAAAGGTGGCGTCACTGTGACATCATATTGACATCAAAATGAATGTATATTATAATTATTTACGAAAGAGGTGGTTTTATGATGAAAAAAATGAATAAAACGAGAATATGGTTAATGTTTGCTGCAA
>JAIDLO010000056.1 GCA_029050995.1 Eubacterium sp.
AGATAAATATATAGAGCAGAAGGCTCGCGAAAAGGGATATGTAAAATCTAATGAAATCGTATTTTATGATATTTCGGATATTAATTAATTTTTAAGTCGAGAGCATATCTCGGCTTAATTTTTATGTTAAAAAGGAGAAGAGTATGAGAGAGATTAACGCATCTTTAATTACAGAAACAGTTAAAGAACTTGTTATAAAAGCAAATAAAATTCTGCCGAATGATTTGGTAAATTGTATAGGTTGTTCTAAGGCAGAGGAGCATAATGAAACAGCAAAATCTATTCTTGCTGATTTGGAGGCAAATATTGATGCCGCAAAGGAACTGGATATTCCTGTTTGCCAGGATACAGGTATGGCTGTTATTTTTGCTGAAATCGGTCAGGATGTTCATATTGTCGGCGAAGATTTTGAAGCTGCTGTCAACAAGGGTGTAAGCCTTGGCTATACGGATGGGCTTCTTCGCAAATCGGTTGTAAGAGATCCTTTTTATGACAGAGTGAATACAAACGATAATACCCCTGCGATTATTCACACAAAAATTGTTGCAGGCGATAAAATTAAAATCACTGCTGCTCCAAAGGGCTTTGGCAGTGAAAATATGAGTAAGCTTCGTATGTTTACCCCAAGTGCTAAGAGGGAAGATATCGTTGGCTTTATCGTTGATGCTGTTAAAACAGCAGGCTCTAATCCTTGCCCGCCTGTTGTTATCGGTGTTGGTATCGGCGGAGATTTTGAGTATAGTGCAATTCTTGCCAAAAAAGCACTTTGCCGCCCTGTTTCAGAAAGAAACAGCGTTGAATTTTACAGAGATATGGAAAAGGAGCTTCTTGATAAAATCAATTCTCTTGATATAGGACCGCAGGGCTTTGGTGGTAAAACAACTGCACTTGCAGTGAATATTGAAACCTATCCAACGCATATTGCAGGGCTTCCTGTTGCAGTAAATGTTGGCTGCCATGTAACGCGCCACGCTTCAAAGGAGATTTAACATATGTATTTATATATGGTTGCACCCTGCCTTTTCGGCGTTGAAAGCCTTGTTGCAAGTGAGCTTAAATTTATGGGTGCTGAAAATGTTACGGCTGAAAACGGCAGAGTGTTTTTTGAGGGCGATGAAAGTATACTTGCCCGTGCTAATATCAACAGCCGTTTTGCGGAAAGAATTTTAATTGTGCTTGATCGCTTTAAGGCTGTCACTTTTACAGAGCTTTTTGACAATGTAAAAATGATTAATTGGAGCGATTTTATCGGCTCGCAGGATACCTTTCCTGTTAAGGGCTATAGCCTGAATTCAGAGCTTCATTCCGTTCCGGACTGCCAGAAAATCATCAAAAAAGCAGTCGTTGAAAGCCTCAAGGAAGATTATAATATCTCTTGGTTTGAGGAAACGGGTCCTGTTCATCAGATACAGTTTTCTATCATTAAGGATGATGTTACAATTATGCTTGATACCTCGGGTACAGGACTTCATAAAAGAGGCTATCGTCCCGAATCAAATGACGCACCAATCCGAGAAACACTTGCTGCTGCACTCTGCTCACTTTCAAAGCTAAGGCATTATCATACAATGTATGATCCTTTCTGCGGCAGCGGAACAATTTTGATTGAGGGAGCGCTACTTGCGCATAATATTGCGCCGGGTATAAACCGTAATTTTGAGGTAGACAGATGGGGCTTTGTTCCCGAATCCGTGTGGAAGCAGGAGAGAAGCAGATGCCGTGATATTATCAAAACGGATACAGATTTTGTTGCTTTCGGAACGGATATAGATTACCACGCAATAGAGCTTACTCTCGCAAATGCAAAGCGTATTAAGGTTGATCAGTTTTTAAGGCTTGATACGGTTGATATTAAGACTTTCAATCCAACAAGTGAAAGAGGTACGCTTGTTACCAATCCGCCTTATGGCGAGCGTATGCTGGATATTAAAGAGGCTGAACGGCTTTATCATATTATGGGCGATAAGTTTGCGGCAAAGCACGGATGGAGCTATGGTATCATTTCTCCTGATGAGGAATTTGAAAAATGCTTCGGCAGAAAGGCAGATAAACGCCGTAAGCTCTATAACGGTATGATTAAATGCCAGTATTATATGTATTTTAAATAAAAAAAGGACTAATGTAATGCGTAGAAAAGACAGAGAAGTTATTGATTTAAAAGAAATCATAGAAATTATCAATTCCTGCGATACTTTAAGGCTTGGAATCCATAACGGCGAATATCCTTATGTTGTTCCGCTTTCTTATGGCTTTGAAGCAGTTGATGATAAATTTGTTTTTTATACCCATTCTGCAATGAAGGGCTTAAAGCTTGATTTGATAAAAGCAAATCCAAAGGTCTGTGTTGAGATAGACGGTATGAATGGCTATGTTGAAACAAAAACGGGCGGTGTAACAACGAATTACAAAAGCTTTATCGGCTTCGGTACAGCAGAAATCGCAGATTATGATGATACAGTTAAAGGCTTAAAACTCTTGCTTGAACATTGCAATGTAACAAATCACTCAGCCGAGGAATGTGCTAAACTCGGCATAACAACAGTTCTTAAAATAACAGTAGATAACTACACTGCAAAGAGATTTAAAGGATAAAAAGAAACGGCTCACTCCGAGCCGTTTCTTTTTATTTTCAATTCCTTAAACATTCTCTCTCGTTTTTCGCCAACTATATTGTAGGGCACGATGACTACATCGTGCCGAATATACAAGATTTAAATGATAAAAAACGGAGCGATGTGGTCATCGCTCCCTACAACTATTTTATAAAATTTAATGATGATAATTCCGTTAAATCGTGAATTACAAAGTCCGGTTTTATGGGTTGATTTTC
>JAIDLO010000057.1 GCA_029050995.1 Eubacterium sp.
TTACCTCTTTGATCCGGCAATTCATGATCAATAAATTTTATAAACTGTTCCATTTTGCCTCCTGAATCATAAATTTTTACATATACATTTTAACATATTAATGAAACAAATACAATATTCATAAAAACAAATTACAAAAAAATAACCGCCGAAGCATAAAGCTTTAGCGGTTAAATACATTTATCTTGAAAAGTTTTTAATAATTTCGTCAAGCTCATCTCTGCCCATTCCGGAGGAACGCTTAACAGGCGGACGATCATTTGGCTGAATAATTCTGTTTTGCATATTTGCAAATTGTATGGATGCCCTGCTCTGCGGTTTCGGCGCTTCCTCTTCAGCTGTATCGTTTTCAACTATATTATTCGTTGAAGCAGTCTGAGAGCTGCTGAAAACATCAACAAAGGTGTTTGAAGGCTTTGCAGTGCTTTCTTTTCTGAAATAGTCCATAGGAACATATATCTGACTTTGATTTTTATCGTTTGCACTTTTCTTTTCTGCAGAGGCTTTAACAGTTTCAGCAACAATCTGTTCAGCTGTCTGCACCTCAGCACTTACCTTCGGCTTCTCAACAGGTTTTTCCGTAACCTTTTCAGCAACCACTTCGGCAGGTTTTTCTACAGGCTTTTCTACAACAATCTCAACAGGCTTCTGAATCGGCTTTTCTGCTGCCTTTTCAACAGGCTTCGCCGCAGCTTTTTCCTTGATTTCGCCTTTTTCTCTCTGTAAAGGATATTGCTTTACAGGTGGTTTTGGTACTGTTGCTTCTGCAACAATAGGCATTGCCACTTCATCTGCATCATAAGAAGCACCAGATTTTGCTTCATTTGCAAGCTGCTTTTTACGCTGTGCAATTTTAAACTTGGAAATTTCTCTGTTCAAAAGCTTTTTGTTATTTCTGTCAAGCTTCGTAAGGCTTTCATAAAGTGCACTAACATCATTAACATCGCCCTTAGCGATGATTTTTCCGTGATTCAAAAGAATTGCCTTATCACAAATTCGCTTTACCTGCGAGATATTATGAGAAACGAAAAGAACGGTTACACCGCTGTCAAACATACCCTGAACCTTTTTCAAGCTCTTTTCTCTGAACTTAGCATCACCAACAGAGAGTACCTCATCAAGAATAAGCACATCCGGCTGAACAGCTGTTGCAATAGAGAAGCCAAGACGGGCTTTCATACCCGAAGAATAGTTTTTAAGCGGAACATTGATGAAATGTCCAAGCTCGGAGAAGCTGACGATTTCTTTGTATTTAGAATCAATATATTCTCTTGAATATCCGAGAATTGCACCGTAAAGATAAATATTTTCCTTACCTGAATAGTTTGGATCAAAGCCTGCGCCAAGCTCAAGCAAAGGCGCAATAACACCGCTTCTTTCAACTGTTCCGGTTGTTGGCTTGTAAACACCTACGATTGTTTTAAGAAGTGTACTTTTACCGGCTCCGTTAAAACCAAGAATTGCAAGACGCTCGCCTTTTTTTACTTCAAAGCTTATATCCTTTAACGCATTAAACTTTTTATACTCAAGTCTGCGCGTTAAAAGCTTTATGGCATATTCTTTAAGATTATCAACTTTTTCTTTATTAAGGTTGAATGACATTGTGACATTCTTAACCGAAATAGCAACATCTTTATCCATAATTTATTCGTCCTATAAAAACATTAATTGACCAATGCAGAATTAATCTTCAAAAACAGCACCCTGAGAACCGCTTGTTACATGCTGCGCATAGCGCTTAAGATAACCTGCTAATTCCTGAACAGGCGGCTGCCATTTCGCTTTTCTTTCTGCAAGAACTTCATCAGAAACATTAACACGAAGAACTCTTGCAGGAATATCGATTTCAATTTCATCGCCGTCTTCAACAAGCGCAATTGTTCCGCCAACTGCTGCTTCAGGGCTAACATGACCGATTGATGCGCCTCTTGTTGCACCGCTGAAACGACCGTCTGTAAGAAGTGCAACAGAAGAGCCAAGACCCATACCGATAATAGCAGATGTAGGAGAAAGCATTTCTCTCATACCAGGGCCGCCCTTTGGACCTTCATAACGGATAACAACGACATCGCCGGAAACAACCTTGCCGCCGTTGATAGCTGCAATAGCCTCTTCTTCACTATTATAGCACTTTGCAGGGCCTTTATGCTGCATCATTTCAGGCGCAACTGCACCTTTCTTTACAACAGCACCATCTTCTGCAAGATTACCCTTAAGAACAGCGATACCGCCGTCTGCTGAGAAAGGCTGTTCAATTGTATGGATAATATCACCGTCAGCATCAGGCGCATTTGCAATTCTGTCTGCAACTGTTCCGCTTACTGTAAGGCAATCTGTATTAATCATACCACCCTTTGCAAGCTCTTTAACAACTGCCTGCATACCGCCGACATCATTAAGATCTGTAATGAAAACAGATGAAGCAGGATTCAGCTTACAAATCTGAGGTGTTTTTCTGCCGTATGCATCAAGCTGATCTAGGTCAATATCGTGGCCTGCAGCATGCGCAATAGCAGTTAAATGAAGAATTGTATTTGTTGAGCAGCCAATAGCCATATCGGTTCTCATTGCATTTTCAATTGCTTTTTCCGTTATAATATCGCTTGGCTTGATATCTTCTTTAAGAAGATCCATAACACGCTCGCCTGCCATTTTTGCAAGACGAAGTCTTGCACTCATAACAGCAGGAATTGTGCCTGAACCCGGAAGTGACATACCGATTGTTTCCGTTAAGCAGTTCATTGAATTTGCAGTATACATACCTGAGCAGGAGCCGCAGGTCGGGCAAGCTGTAAATGCGCAGGATTCAAGATTTGCATCACTCATTTTACCTACTGCATTTGCGCCAACATATTCAAACTGCTCGGAAAGACCGATACGGTTTTCTGTTTCCGTACTTTTACCCGGAAGCATAGGACCGCCGTTGATAAAAATACAAGGAAGATTGAGTCTGCAGGCAGCAAGAAGCATGCCCGGAACAATTTTATCACAGTTTGGAATAAACACGATTGCATCAAGCGGATGTGCAGTAAGCATAACCTCGATTGAATCGGCAATAAGCTCACGGGAGCAAAGAGAATATTTCATTCCTCTATGGTTCATAGCAATACCGTCGCAAACGCCGATTGTGTTGAATTCAAACGGAACACCGCCTGCGTTTCTTATGCCGGCTTTAACCTGCTCTGCAATTTTATCAAGATGCATATGGCCCGGAATATAGTCGCTCTTTGAATTAACAACAGCAACAAAAGGTCTTTTCATTTCAAGCTCGTCAATGCCAAGGGCTCTTAAAAGTGATCTGTGCGGCGCACGGGACGGGCCTTCTTTAATTAAATCTGATCTCATAAATCTATCTCCTATATAAAAATAAATAATTTAAAATAAGTATACTTTTCTTCTTGTTATCCTATCACAAGCGGCAGATAAAATCAAGCAAAATAAGAACATTTCTATTTGTTACTTATTTACAAATATTAAAAAAGCAGGCTATACTGCCTGCTTTTTTAATATTCATTTATCCTACAAATAACTGAACCCAATATTTAGTGCCGTCTTTCTCATAACAGCCAACAGCCATTCCCGTAAAATTCTTATTAAGAATATTTACTTTGTGACCTGCTGAACTCATCCATGCAGCCATTACCGAACTTGCATCGTTCTTGCCATATGCAATGTTTTCTGCTGCTGTTTTAAAGGAAACAGTTATCGCAGAATCCCAATTTTTTCCGTTTGGACGTGTATGAGAAAAAGATGTAGCAATCTCTTTTGCTCTTGTATCTGCTGCCTTTTGAAGATCATTTCTGTAATTGAGCTTAGCTACGCCGTTGTTTGCACGCTCTTTATTTACAAGATTAAAAACATCTTTAATATTTTGGTTTGATGTAGTAGGTGCAGTAATTACCGGCTTAGTAGTTGTTACCGGTTTTTTATTTGTTTTAACTGTTTTTGACGGAGACCAGTTTGAGTAATAATTCTTACCCTTAACTGTTTTGTAAGTTCTTGTTTGAACATAATATGTTGTTGATTCGGCAAGACCTGTTACGCTTATTGTACCTGTTTTTGATGTTTTGGTTTTAGCGCCGCTGAAATTCTTTTTTGTTGAATATCTTACCTGAAATCTTGTTGCACTTTTTGAAGCATATGTTGTTACAGTAAATGAAGCAGGACCTACTTTAAGAGATTTAATATGAGCAGGATCTGAAGCATTTTTATTCAGAGTTTTAATTGATTTACTTGCGGACCAAGCAGAATATGTATATTTTTTGCCGGATTTCTTATATGTTCTTACACGAACATAATATTTTTTACTTGATGATAATTTTCGTAAAGTAAGTGATGTACTGGTTGTTTTGACAGAATTTGCTTTTTTGAAATTAGAAGCAGTGCTATACTGTATACTATACCCTGTAATCTTGCTTTGTTTTTTCACATTTACTTTAAATCCACTTGGATATGCAATAATCGATGAAATTGATGTTTTTGGAAGACTTGCAGCCTTAGCAGACACAGGTATTGCTGAAAAAATACTAACCAGCATTACAAGCGAAAGAAAAACAGATAAAACCTTATTTGCTGTTTTCATACAGGCATTCTCCTTTTAAAATCATTCTATTAATTACAATTATATCATCCTCGACGCATTTAGTCAATTTACAATAAAATGAAATAATAAAAAAACAACCCTGCCTAAAAAAGACAGGGTTTTTATATTTTATAATTAGTTTAATGGTTTCATTGTTGGGAAGAGGAGAACATCGCGGATTGAATAGCTATCGGTAAGGAGCATAACGAGTCTATCTATACCGATTCCGAGACCACCTGTTGGAGGCATACCATATTCAAGCGCGGTAACGAAATCGTGGTCTATCATATTTGCCTCATCATCGCCTGCTTCACGAAGTTTCATCTGTGCCTCAAATCTGCCCATCTGATCAATCGGATCATTCAGCTCTGAATACGCATTTCCGTATTCTCCGCCGAGAATGAAGAGCTCGAATCTTTCTGTTAATACAGGGCAATCCGGCTTTCTCTTTGTAAGCGGGCTGACCTCAACAGGATAATCCATAATAAAGGTTGGCTGAATGAGATTTTTCTCAACAAATTCTTCAAAGAAGGAATTGAGAACATCGCCCCAGGTAGCCTTACCCGGTGCAATTTCAATGCCCTTTTCCTTTGCGATTTCAACTGCTTTTTCATCATCACTCATAAATGCAGCGAAATCAACACCGCTGTACTGCTTAACAGCATCAACCATTGTTAAACGGGCAAACGGCGTTTCAAGGTCTATTTCCGTTCCGTTAAACACGATATGAAGACTGTCGCAAACCTCATTTGCAGCATTTCTGATTAAGTTTTCAGCAATATCCATCATGCCATGATAATCGGTAAATGCCTGATAAAGCTCAATACAGGTAAATTCCGGGTTATGCCTTACATCCATACCCTCGTTTCGGAAGTTTCTGCCGATTTCATAAACTCTTTCCATACCGCCGACAATAAGTCTTTTTAGATAAAGCTCTGTTGCGATACGAAGATACATATCCATATCAAGTGTATTATGATGTGTAATGAAAGGTCTTGCAGCAGCACCGCCTGCAATTGTATTTAAAATCGGTGTTTCAACCTCAATAAAGCCGAGATTATCAAGATACTTTCTGATAGAAGAAATGATTTTTGAACGCTTGATAAAGGTATCCTTAACATCCGGATTCATAATCATATCAAGATAACGCTTTCTGTATCTTGTATCTGTATCCTGCAAGCCGTGGAACTTTTCGGGAAGCGGAAGAAGAGATTTTGAAAGCAATCTGATTTCCTTTGCATGAACAGAGATTTCGCCTGTTTTTGTTTTGAAAACAAAGCCGTTAACCTCAACAATATCGCCGATATCCCATTTCTTGAATTCCTTATATGCATCCTCGCCGATATCATTCATACGAACATAAACCTGAATTCTGCCGTTTCTGTCCTGAACATCAATGAAGTTCGCCTTACCCATATCACGCCATGTCATAATACGACCGCAAACGAAAACATCCTTTTCTTCAAGCTCTTCAAAGTTTTCTTTGATTTCGTTGCTTTCGTGTGTCTGGGTAGCAATTGTGATTTCAAACGGGTCTTTACCCTGCTGCTGAAGCGCAGTTAATTTATCAATTCTGATCTGCTTCTGTTCATTTTCGGAAAGAACAACCTCTGCAACTGCCATAGGCGCAGCATTTGCGTTATTGCCGATTAATTCAATATTCTTTAATGCTTCCTCTTCTGTTTTCGCAGAGCCTGAGCAGGCAATAGCACCTGTCTGGAGGAAAAGCGTATATTTTACCTCTTCGCCATTTGCTTCAACAAGGAATTTAGGATTTGTTTTTTCCTCATCCCCTGCGATTGTATTCTGAACTTTCATTCGGCTGTTTTTCTTAACAGCCTTAACTCCGCGCTTACATTCATCTTCCTTTTCAAAAACAGGAGATGAAGCAACCACAGCATCATCAATTTTTAAATCAAATGTGAAAGTACTGTCAACATTCTTGCTGATTTCAAACTTTCCTGCCATAAGTCTACCTCTTTATTCTAATCCTAAAATTTCATATTCCAAATTGCCGATTGGAGCTTCAACAACAACTACATCCCCAACCTTTGCGCCGATAAGTGCTTTACCAACAGGGCTTTCATCGGAAATCTTACCCTGCGCAGGATTGCTCTGAGCAAAGCCAACGATTTCAAATGTTGCTTCAAAATTATCCTTTACTCTTTTAACGATAACCTTTGAGCCCATTGAAACAGAATCGCTTTCTGCTGTATCAATGATTTCGGAATGATCAAGCTGATATTCAAGCTCTGTAATACGAGCTTCGATTTTAGCCTGCTCTGATTTTGCTTCATCATATTCACTGTTTTCGGAAAGGTCACCATAAGAACGGGCAACCTTAAGCTTTTCTGCTATATCAATACGGCCCTCTGTTTTAAGTGCCTCAAGTTCTTTTTCAAGTTCAGCTTTGCCGGCTGCTGTCATTTTAAATACTTTTGCTGCCATAACGAATTGCTCCTTTATACATAATTAATCACTTTATTATATATTATAAGATATTCTAAGTCAAGTATAAAACGAAAACAGCACTGTAAATGCAAAAGCCTTTACAGTGCTGAATAATCATTTTAATCAATTAGTTATTCGGAATGAATGCATTATGAACAGCACTTACTGCACGGTCTGCTTCATCAGCATCAATAATAACAGAAATTTTGATTTCTGATGTTGAAATCATTTTGATATTGATGTTCTGTGCATAAAGAGCCTCAAACATCTTGGAAGCTGTACCCGGATGAGATTCCATACCGGCACCAACGATTGAAACCTTAGCAACATCTGTTACACAGGAAATCTTTGTTCCCTCTGCTATACTTAAATCTTTAAGTAATTCAACAGCAACAGGGCCGTTATCCTTGGAAACAGAGAAGGTTAAATCCTTTGTACCATCTCTGCCGACAGACTGAAGAATAACATCAACATTGATATTTTTCTGAGCAAGCTTTGAGAAAATTTTGAAAGCGATACCCGGGTTATCGTCTAAACCGACAACTGAAACAACCGCAACATCTTTATCCTTTGTAACTCCTCTGATAAGCATTTTTTCCATTTTTACCTTCTCCTTTACGATAGTTCCCGGAACGGGATTTAATGATGAAAGAACTTCAAGTTCTACTGAATATTTTTTAGCCATTTCTACTGAACGGTTATTAAGTACCTGAGCACCAAGCGTTGCAAGCTCAAGCATTTCGTCATAAGTGATTTCATCAAGCTTAACTGCTGATGAAATTTTTCTTGGGTCTGCAGTATAAACACCTTCAACATCCGTAAAGATCTGGCATTTATCTGCATGAAGAGAAGCAGCGATAGCAACTGCTGATGTATCTGAACCGCCTCTGCCGAGTGTTGTTAAATCATCATAGCGGTTTATACCCTGGAAGCCTGCAACAACAACAATATTGTGCTTTGCGATTTCAGCCTGAAGTCTGTTTGTTTTAATATTCTTGATACGGGCAGCTCCGTAAACTGAATTTGTGTTGAAGCCTGCCTGCCATCCAAGAAGAGAAATTACAGGGAAGCCAAGGCTTTCAATAGCCATTGCAAGAATAGAAATTGAAATCTGTTCGCCTGCTGTTAAAAGCTGGTCCATTTCTCTTTTCGCAGCATTCGGATTAATCTCCTGTGCTTTTTCAATCAAATCATCTGTTGTATCGCCCTGTGCAGAAACAACAACTACAACATCATTGCCTGCCTTATAAGTATCCGTAACGATACGGGCAACATTCATTACTCGGGCAGCATCCGCAACAGACGAGCCGCCGAATTTCTGAACAATTAAAGCCATTTAACATATCCTCCTATTAATAATTTGTTACCTTAATTATATTTAAAACTTTTGCGTTTTCGAGCTTTTTCATAAGCTTATTCTCCGTCATATAATCGGTTATAAATGCAACCTCATCAGACGGCTGACCTTTTCTTGAAAGGAACTTAACATTATGAAAAGCAGTTACAGCCTCATTCTCGCTCATTTTGGCACGAACATAGAACGGCATTTCAATCGTTGATTTATAATCAACAACATAATCCTCTTCGCCCGGTCCCCAGCCGAAAATCTTTCTTCTTGCTACATGCTTTGCACAATCTACCATATCTGCAACAACAGCTGAAGCAGTTGGAAGCTTACCTGCACCTCTGCCGTAGAAGCAAACATCGCCTACAGCATCGCCTCTGACAAGAATTGCATTGAATACATCTCTAACAGAAGCAAGCTGGCTGCCGTTATAAACAACAGCAGGGCTTACAAAAGCAGCAATTCTGTTTTCATCAATATATTTAATCTGACCAAGAAGCTTAATTACACCGTTTGCTGAAGAAATATAAGAAACATCCTCAAGAGAAATATTTGAAATACCCTCTGTTGCAACCTGATTCGGATAAACATGCTTTCCGAAAGCAAGAGAGGCAAGAATACAAACCTTTCTGCACGCATCATGGCCCTCTACATCAGCCGTAGGATCCTTTTCGGCATAGCCATTATCCTGTGCAAGCTTGAGTGCAGCTTCAAAGCTCATATCCTCTTCTATCATTTTAGTTAAAATGAAGTTTGTTGTTCCGTTTAAGATACCTGCAACGCCTTCAATGTTATTACCTGCAAGGCACTGCGCCATTGGTCTGATAATCGGAATACCGCCGCCAACACTTGCTTCAAAGAGGTAGTTTGTATTACCCTCTTCAGCAGCTGCAAGAAGCTCAAGACCTTTTTGGGCAACAAGCTCCTTATTGGAGGTAACAACAGCCTTACCTGCTTTAAGAAGCTTCATTGTAAAATCAAAAGCAGGGTTTACACCGCCCATTGCTTCGGCAACAACCTTAACCTCCGGATCATTTAAAATATCGCTGAAATCCTTTGTGAATTTATCACTGTGCGGATCATCCGGGAAATCACGCAAATCAAGAATGTACTTAACCTCAAGCGGTTCGCCGCCTGTTCGTTTGGCAATAACTTCGCTGTGGGTTTCGATAACCTCAACAACACCTGAACCAACAGTACCATAGCCCATAACTGCTACTTTCATATTTATCCTCCTATACTAACGGCTTTAACACCGTTTACGGCTTTCAGTTTTTCAATAAGTTCTTCAACAGACACTGACATTTCGGCAATTCGCATAGTAAGCGAAACCTTGGCAACGCCGTTTTGCGGCACATCCTGATTAATGGAAAGCACATTGGCATCCACCAAAAAGATTTCATTTACAACTGCGGAAAGCACTCCCTTTGTATCCACAAGTGTAAGCAAAAGCGTTTCTATTTCTTCCGAGTTTTCAGGATTATACTCAAACACGCTGTCCTTATACTTATAATATGCAGATCTTGAGATACCCGCCATTTTTGCAGCCTGCGTTGCACTTTGAGCCTCGCCCGCTGCAAGATAATTCTTTGCTTCAAGCACTTTTCTGTAAACCTCCGGCAATATATCCGCATTTACAAGAACATAATTCAGCTTGCCCAATAGTGTCCACCACCCATATACAGTGTATCGTTCTGAAAAACATTTTAGATATAATAACACGGTGTTAAAAAATATGCAATAGTAAATTTAAAATTTTTTACTTGAATATTAATATATATTGATTTAAAATATAAAACTATAAAGAAATATAAAATTTGCAGAGGTTTAAGGAGGATTATATGCTAACCCAAATTGAAAAGAAAAGAGCTTTTATTATTCGTTTTGTTTACCTTGCAATCGTGCTGGGATTAACTTATGTTTTTTTCAAATATTTATTCTGGATTGCAGCTCCGTTTTTATTATCATTCTTATTTGCCGTACTTCTTCAGAGACCAATCAGATTTCTGGACAGGAAAACAAAAAACAAATGCCACGCTTTATGGAGCATACTACTTGTTTTTCTTGTAATCGCAATCATTCTTCTTCCGCTTGTATTCCTGCTTGCGCAGTTTATATCGCAGATCGTTGATTTTGTGAATTATCTGATTAACTCGTTTTCTGATTTTCCGCAGTTTATGGAAACACTGCAGACAGAAATACTGAAATTCTTAAGCTTCCTTCCCGAAAGTATTTATGAATCCGTTTCCGAAACAATTATAAGCACATTCAGCGGACTTGTTAATGATTTTGATTTAAGTAAAATCGGCATCAGCGTTGACACCGTTACAAGCACAATTACAAGTGGATTTTCAGGAATTTATTCTGTTGCAAAAAGTGTTCCTAATGCGCTGATAGGCATTGTTATCGGAATTGTTGCATGGATCTTCTTTACAAAGGATTATGATTCTATTGTAAGATTCATTAAGCTTCAGCTTCCTGATAACAAAAAGAATATACTTGTTGAAACAAAGCAGATATTCTCTAAAACAATTATGACCTTGCTCAGAGCATACGGCTTGATTATGTTTATAACCTTCTGCGAGATTGCACTCGGCTTATTCATTCTGAACTGGATCGGCGTTATGGACAACCATTATGTATTTATTATTGCATTAGCAATTGCTGTTTTCGATATTCTTCCTGTTGCAGGATCAGGCGGTATCCTTATGCCATGGGCGCTTGTTTCTCTTATCTCGGGCGACATGGGAGAGGCTATAGGACTTATCGTTATTTATGTTGCTATATCTGCAATCCGCCAGTATATTGAGCCAAAGATTGTTGGCGACAGCCTTGGCGTAAATCCAATCCTTACGCTTGCTGGATTATACTTCGGCTTGAAGCTGTTTGGCTTTATGGGAATGTTTATTGTTCCGATTGCAATAATGGTGCTTAAAGCATTAAATGACACAGGCAGAATTCATATGTGGAAAACGATAGAAAACAATCAGTAAAATAAACATTAAAAAGCGGTTCATAATGAACCGCTTTTCTTTTTGTTTTTATTTTTCGTAAGACTGTAAAAACTCTTTTGTTCTCTGATTTTTCGGATTGCCGAAAACCTCTTCAGGTGTACCCTCTTCTGCTATAACACCGCCGTCCATAAAGATAACCTTATCGGAAACATCACGGGCAAAATTCATTTCGTGGGTAACAACAATCATTGTGCTGTCTTCACTTTTCAGAGATTTTATAACCTTAAGCACCTCGCCTGTTAATTCCGGATCAAGCGCCGAGGTAGGCTCATCAAAGCAAAGAATATCCGGATTCAGCATAAGCGCTCTTGCAATAGCAACACGCTGCTGCTGACCGCCAGAAAGCTCGCAGGGATAATTCTTATACTTTTCAGTAAGACCAACCTTTTCAATAACCTGCATTGCTCTTTCTTTCAATTCTTCCTTGCTGCCCATTTTCATTAATGACGGGGCAAGCATTACATTCTGAAGAACATTATACTGCGGGAAAAGATTAAAGGACTGAAAAACAAGACCAAAATGAAGCCTTTTATCTCTTAAATCCTTATCCTTTATTTTCTTATCCGTTTCGCCGTTGTATATCGTTTCGCCATTTATTGAAATTGTACCCTCTTCGGCAAATTCAAGGAAATTGATACAGCGAAGCAGGGTTGTTTTTCCCGAGCCCGAAGAACCGATAATGGATAAAACCTCGCCCTTTTCAATGCTGAAATCAATACTCTTTAAAACTTCGGTTTTGCCAAAGCTTTTCTTTATATTTTTAATTTCTAAAAACGCCATATTGATTGCCCTCCTTAAGAATGGAAATAACTCATTTTCTTTTCTGCAAAGCCGAAAAGAAGAGTTAAAATTCCACAGAATGCAAGATAGAATACTGCCGTGTAGAATAATGGCCAGATTAAACCGTTTGATTTAATAAAGCTTTGACCCATAAATATAATTTCGTAAACTGCAATGATTCTAGCAAGGGATGTATCCTTAACAAGCGTAATAATCTCATTACTCATTGGGGGAACAATTCTTTTGATAACCTGAAGAAGAGTAACCCTGAAGAAAATCTGCGGCTTTGTCATTCCGAGAACAAGACCTGCCTCCTGCTGTCCCTTTGGTATGGATTCAATTCCGCCCCTGTAAATTTCAGAAAAATAGCAGGAATAATTAATAACAAATGCCAGTACAACAGAGCCGAAACGATCCATTAAATCCCAACCAAAAAGAAGACCGGGACCATAGAAAACAACAATAAGCTGGAGCATAAGAGGCGTTCCCCTTATAATCCACACAAACAATTTCACAAACCAACTGAGCGGTTTGAATTTAGACATTGAGCCAAAGCTTAAAACAAGACCAAGCGGCAAAGCTAAAACAAGCGTTAAGCCGAATATTTTAAAGGTTTCCCAAAAGCCTTTTAAAAGCTCTAAAGTTACTGTTAAAAACATATTCTCACCTTTTGAAAAATACAGGCAGAAAGCAAAAACTTTCTGCCCGTTTCTTTATAATTTTAAAATAGTTGATTACGCAAGAGTAACCTTGTACTGATCAGCAAGCTTCTGAAGAGTGCCGTCTTCCTTAGCTTTTGCAAGGAATTCATTCATTTTTTCAGTTAAATCAGATTCTTTTCTGAAACCGATACCATACTGTTCATCAACTAACTGAAGTCCTGCTGCAAGATCAGCATAGTCTGTACCTGCACCTGTCATAGCAGCAGCCATTGTTGAATCAATAATAGCTGCATCAGATTTACCCGCATTAACCTCAAGAAGAGTAGCTGCCTGGTCTGCAAGAGCAATTGAATCTAAACCTAACTCTTCTGCAACGCCCTGACCTGCTGAACCATTTTCAACAGCAATCTTTAATCCCTTAAGGTCATCAGCTGATTTAATATCAGCAATCTTATCTGCTTTCATAACAACAACCTGCTGGTTTGTTGCATATGCATTTGAAACAGACATATTAAGCTTTACTTCATCAGTAATTGTCATACCATTCCAAGCACAGTCAATTCCCTTATCTTTAAGTTCCTGAACTTTATTGTCCCAGTCAATAATAAGGAATTCAACATCAACACCCAGTTCTTTAGCAAACAATCTGCCAAGATCAGCATCAAAGCCTACCCATTCGCCGTTTTCTTTGTAATCCATAGGTTCAAATACTGTAACACCTACAACAAGCTTACCTTTTTCCTGAACATAAGCAAGATCACTTTCAGTATCAGTTTTACCTGAATTTGAGCAAGCAGCAAAACAGCCAAATACAAATAAAGCTGAAAGAACAACTGCAAGCACTTTTGTTAATTTTTTCATTTGAATATCCTCCATAATAATTAAGATAAATGAATTTTATCACATTAGCACACTAAAGTCAAGCCCTAATAAAAATCAAAAAAATACCGCCGAGTAAAAGCTCAGCGGTAAAGGATTTTATTAAAGACCTGTATTTTCAGCAATATACTTTCTTGCCTTAACAGCATATTCAAACGGATTTGCCTTAGCAGGATCCTGCTCTGCTTCAACAACAACCCAGCCTTCATAATTATTCTCTGCAAGAATATCAAAGATTGGTTTGAAATCAACATCGCCGTCTCCCGGAACTGTAAACACACCTGCGCGAACAGCATCAAGGAAGCTCATATGATTCGGAACAACCTGATTATTGTAAACATCAAGGCGAACATCTTTCAGATGAACATGCTTAACACGATTGATATACTTTTTAAGTACAGGAACAGGATCAATACCTGCAAAGGTAAGATGACCGCTGTCGAAAAGAAGATAAACAAGATCAGGATCTGTAAGCTCCATAAGCTTATCAATTTCTTCAACAGTCTGCACACCTGTGCCCATATGATGATGAACAGTAAAGAACATACCCTTTGACTTTGCATAAGCGCCCATTTCATTGAAGCCCTTTGCTACGATTTCCCATTCCTCATCTGTGTAATAAGGCTTTTCATCAAGGATAGATTTATCAAGGCAGCCCTGAATGGAATTACCCTGTTCTGAAGCACCGATAACCTTTGCACCAAGCGCATAAAGTTTATCGCAGTGTGCCTTGAAAGCCTCTATTGTTTCTTCATATGGCTTTGAGGTAAGGAATGAAGAGAACCAAGCGTTACAAATCTGAAGTCCGCGAATATCAAGATATTTTTTAAGAACCTCAGGATCAGCCGGATATTTATTACCGATTTCTGAGCCTTTGAAACCTGCAAGAGCCATTTCGCTGATGCACTGTTCAAAGGAGTTTTCTGCACCTAAATCAGGCATATCATCATTTGTCCAGCCGATTGGTGCAATAGCAAGTTTTACTTTATTTGAATCAAGCATTTTATATGTTACCTTTCATGATTTATTGATACAACGGGAGGGGAAACCCCTCCCCTACATTGCAATTTTTAATAGTCAAAAGTCTTGGCGATATTCTTCTGCATATCTTCATACGCTGCTGCAACGGTTTCACTCTTTGAAACCTCTGCAACACCAACACGCCACCAGGATTCAAAACCAGGTGTCATTGTTTTAGGAAGCACTTTGATATCAAAAAGAACGGATTTCGTCTGCTTTTTAGCATCCTCAAGCGCAGCCTTAAGCTCTGCAGAATTTCTGATTGTATAGCCCTTAGCACCGTAGCCCTCTGCAATCTTTGCAAAGTCAACTGCGATTTCATCGCCGTCAAGCATACCTGTTTTCGGATTTCTTGCGCGGAAAACTGTTCCGAAAGTATCCGTTCCCTGATTGTTCTGAAGATTCTCAATACAACCCCAGCCCATATTATCAAAGAGGCAGACATTAATTTTAAGATTTTCCTGAAGTGCAGTATAGAGCTCTGAATGCGCCATAAGGAAGGAGCCGTCTCCGCAGAAGGTATAAACCTCTGCATCAGGCTTAGCAAGCTTAGCACCAAGCGCACCGTTTACCTCATAGCCCATATTGGAATAGCCGTATTCCATATGATATGTACCGCGAGCCTTTGGTCTGAACAAGCGCTGCATATCGCCCGGAAGTGAGCCTGCTGAGCCAAGCGCGATATCCTCTTCGCCCATGAATTCATTAATAATACCGAGAGCAAGTGTCTGATTCAAACCGCCCTCAAGCTCTGTACTATAATAATCATCAACAATAGCATCCCATTCAGCTTTTGCATCTGCAATTTCATTTGTATAAGCAGTTTTATAACCGGCACAGCTGTCAATAAGCGCAGAAAGTGCTTCTCTTGCATCAGCAACAATAGCTTCTGCATCCATTTTATAAGCATCAAACGGGCAGATATTAATGCCGAGAACCTTTCTGTTTTCATTAAAGAGCCATTTTGATGAGGTTGTAAAGTCAGAAAATCTTGTACCTACGCCGATTACGAGGTCTGCATCTCTGCCGATTACATTGGCAGCCTTACCGCCTGTTACGCCGATACCGCCGAGATTGAGCGGATTTTTCCAATCAATTAAGCCCTTACCAGCCTGTGTTTCACTGATTGGAATATTATACTTTTCAGCAAATTCAAGAAGCTGCTTTTCAGCACCGCTGTAGCGAACACCGCCGCCGCAAACGATAATCGGCTTTTTAGCCTCCTTGATAAGAGCAGTTGCTCTTTCAAGCTGGGAAGCTGAAATCGGTCTTCTGTCTAAATGCCAAACACGCTTCTGAAGGAAATGCTCAGGATAATCATAAGCCTCGCCCTCAACATCCTGCGGCATAGCAAGGCAAACTGCACCTGTATCAGCAGGATCGGTAAGCACTCTCATTGCATTGATACAAGCTGTCATAAGCTGTTCAGGTCTTAAAATCCTGTCAAAATAATGGCAAACGCCCTTGAATGCATCTGTTACAGTTCTGCCGTAATTGTCAAAAAACTCTGCCTGCTGAAGAACAGGATCAGGCTGACGGCAAGCGAAAGTATCGCCCGGAAGAACAAGAAGCGGAATTCTGTTTGCAGTTGCACAACCGCAGGCTGTTACCATATTGGTTGCACCCGGACCGATAGAAGAAACGCATGGAATAATTGCTTTTCTGTCCATCTGCTTTGCATAAGCCATAGCAGCAAGCGCCATATTCTGCTCATTCTTGCCCTGATAGAATTTTAAATTGTGACCGCCCTGTTCAAGAGCCTGACCAACGCCGACAACGCAGCCGTGGCCGAAAATGCCGAACATACCTGAAACAAATTTTGTTTCAACGCCGTCACATTCAATATACTGATTGTCAAGGAACTTAACAAGCGCCTGTGACATTGTTAATCTTTCTCTTTTCATAAATTATGCCTCTATTTCTGAAAGCTTAACAGGTCTGTGCTCTTCAACAGATTTCTTAGCTGCAAGGCCAAGACGAAGAGCCTCTAAACCGTCATAAACAGTTGTCTGGGTTGGTTTATCGTTTAATACGCAGTCAATAAACTGAGTCATTTCATCTGTGAAGGACTGCATATATCTCTCAAGGAAGAAATAGAGTGGCTTATCAGAAGAATTGCCGTTTTCATCAATGAAAGAAACATTGGTTGGTGTATCATTTGCAGCTGAAGCCTGACCCTTTGAGCCGAAAACTTCAAGGCGCTGATCATAACCATAAGCAGCTTTACGGCAGTTATCAATAACGCCGATTGCACCGCTCTTGAATTTAAGAGCAACAAGCGCTGTATCAACATCGCCTGCTTCGCCGATTGCAGGATCTACCATAACAGTTGCATTTGCATAAACCTCTTCAACCTCACCGCCGATGAAGCGAGCCATATCAAAATCATGAACTGTCATATCAAGGAAGATACCGCCTGATACCTTAACATAAGAAACCGGTGGCGGCTCAGGATCACGGCTTGTAATCTTGATTGTCTGAAGATTACCGATTTTGCCCTCATTTGCAAGATTCTTAATCTGCGCAAAGTTGTGATCATATCTTCTGTTAAATCCGATCTGAAGCTTAACACCTGCTTTATCAACAGCAGCGATAACTTTTTTGATTTTAGCAACTGTTAAATCAACAGGCTTTTCGCAGAAAATGTGCTTTCCTGCTTCTGCTGCTTCGCAAGCGATATCAGCGTGTGTATCTGTTGAAGAGCAGATAAGAACTGCATCAATTTCCGGATTATTAAGAATTTCATGATAATCCTGATAATAAGCAGGAATGTTTAATTCCTCTGCAACCTTTTTTGCGCCGTCAACATATATATCAGAAATAGCAACGATTTCTGCCTGTGGGATATGATAAGTAATTGACTTTGCGTGAACCTGACCGATACGGCCTGCACCGATAATGCCGACTTTAAGTTTTTCCATAAATGTGTACCTCTTTACTATATTTTTTGCACATAAAGCTATGCGCTTTTAGTCATTTTTTATAGTATCACACGAAATATGATATTTCAAGATTAAGTTGTAAAAATTAATCAATAAAAAATCAAAAAAATTTATAGTAAAAAAGTATATTGCATTGGTAATAAATTAATTGTATAATAATTAGGATAATATCCAAATTAAAATATGATGTTTTTAATTACAGGAGGTTAGAATTATGACTTACACATACAAAACTTTCGGCACTTGCGCACAGCAGATTGAGATTGAAATAGATGAAGACGAAACCATTAAAAATGTTAAGTTTTTAGGGGGATGCAACGGCAATCTTCAGGGAATAAGCAAGCTTGTTGAGGGTCAGAAAATTGATGATGTTATAGACAGGCTTAAGGGAATCAAATGCGGCTTCAAATCTACATCATGCCCGGATCAGCTTGCATTGGCTTTAAAAGAAGTAAAGGAAAATTTTTAATATGTTTAAACTTGAAAGTAAAAATCTTAAAAGAGAATTTAAAGTTACTGAGGGCGCTTTATTCGCTTCTCAGATTATAAATACCGAATCGGGAATGCATTTTATTCCGGACGGAAACGGTTCTGAATTTACAGTAAAATTTGCAGACGGAGAGGAATTCTCCTCCAAAGGCTTGCAGGTTATAGAGAGCGCTGAAAAAAACGGAAGACTGTTTTTCCGTTTTAAAGAGGTTATGGGCACAAGCGTTACAATGAGCTATCGTGTTTCCGCAAACAACATAACGATTGAAAAACAGCTTGCCATTCAGCAAAGCACGCCTAAGGTTATAGATTATATTGCACTTGAAAACATAGGTATCATTAACGCAAATACCTCTTTTACAGTTCAGGGTGGCGAATCTGAGATTGACAGCTTTTATTCCAATCTCGGTCAGCCGTTTTACATAGACAGCTTATTCTTCGGCTGTGAATTCCCTGCAACAAAAAATATAATCAGTCACGGAAGAGGACAAATCCTTTACTATATCGGCAAAAGCGTTGAAGATAAATTAATCTGCCCAACAACTGTTATGGGCGGTGCAAAAAGCAATTTGCTTGTTGATTTGAGAAAATCATTCTTTGAATATATTGAAAGCATTGCGCTTCCTGCTCCAATCAGATTCCAGTACAACACCTGGTACGACAGAATGATGAATATTGATGCAAACAATATTCAGAAAGCATTTTATAATGTTGAAAGAGCCCTTTCTTCACACGGTGTACCTCCGCTTGACGGATATGTTATTGATGACGGCTGGAACAATTACAAAAACAGCTTTTGGAGCTTTAATCAGAACAAATTCCCGAACGGAATTCTGGACGCAAGCCACGCAGCAAAAAGCTTCGGCAGTGAATTCGGACTCTGGCTCGGACCGAGAGGCGGGTACAATTTCAACGGCAAATTCGGAAAAAGAATTGAAAAAGGCGGATTTGGATACTACAATGCAGAGGCAGACGAAATCTGCGTTGCTTCCCAAAAATATCTGGATAATCTTGAGAAATTCTTTATTCAGACAACAAAAGAAAATGATATCGGCTATTGGAAATTAGACGGTTTCTGCCTTAAGCCATGCAAAAATGAGGCACACGACCATATTACCGGCGGCGATCATGATATGTATTTCGTTACGGAAATGTGGCACCGCTGGATAAAAATATTCAGAGCTATGCACACTGCAAGAGCAAAGCAGGGCAAAAAGCTTTGGATCAATATGACCTGCTATGTAAACCCATCTCCTTGGTGGCTTCAATATGTGAATTCCATTTGGCTTCAGAACAGCAATGATATCGGCTTTGCAGAAAACTATCCAAAGGGAAAGCAGGCACAGGTTGATTCTGCATTAACCTACAGGGACGGCAGATATTACGATTTTCTTGTTAAAAGAGGCTTGCAGTTCCCGCTTTCACGCATCTATAACCACGAACCGATTTACGGTTATGAGGCTCATGTGAATTACAGTGATGACGAATTTGAAAAAGCATTTTACTGGAATGCATGCCGAGGCGCTGCTTTGAATGAGCTTTACATTTCAGAAGGTATGATGAACGAAAAAAAATGGAGCATACTTTCTGATGTTATTGATTGGCAAAAGAAGAATTATCACATTCTGAAAAACGCAATGTTTCTTGGCGGAGATCCTGCGGAAAACAATATTTATTGCTATTCCTGCTGGGATGAAAACGGAGAGGGCATTATTGCACTCCGCAATCCGACAAACGAAGAAACCTCATTAACGCTTACCTTCAACAAGCTTATGGGATGTCCCGAAACATTAAACGGCGTTAAGAAATTCAACATTTACAACAAATCGGAAGCAGACCACCAGGAAACCTTCAAATACAATGATAAGGTAAATATTACCCTTGCTCCTTTTGAAGTTAAAATTGTTCAATTCGGCGAACAGGACAACCGATATTCAGACACAAGATTTGGAAACGATTTTACAATCAGCTTTAACTTTGACGGAAATGACGGACTGATCTGCCAGAACAATGATATTATGATCAGTGTTGAAAACGGCAGAATAAACGCAAATGTCGGAATTCTTCGTTTGAAATCAGAAAGCATTATCCGCGGCAATAAGCACAAGATTACGCTTGTTCGCGGAAAAAATAAAATGCTTAAAATCTATATTGATGATACTTTGGACTGCTCAGGATACAGTGCTGCAGCAAAGAATACAATATCAACTGATTTAACAAGCAACGCTGATAACTTTAAGGTTACGGATTCGGCAACACCATATAATCAGATAATCACGCTTTCCGATATCTTAAAAAGGAAGAAAAAGAAATAGAAAAGAGGAAATTTAATCCATGATTTGCAAAAAATGCGGCTGCGATACTTTTATCAATGACGGCGATATGCTGGTATGCGCACAATGCGGCGCTGTAACAATTGACATGGGCATTGATTTAAATAAGAGTATCACAAATCAAATAAACGAAATAGAAATTGAAGCAGGAACGGAATCCAACGGAGTTCAGGCTCCGCCGCCTATTGAAAAGGTTATTGCAGAACAGCAAGCCAAGGTTGAGGCTGAAACAAAAAAAGAAGAAAACACTGCCGAACCCGAAACGGAAGCTGAAGAAATAACAGAAGAAGACAAAGGCAAAAAGAAAAAGCCAAAGGATAAAAAACGAGAAATTATAGAATTCTGCATACCGATTGTAATCGCTGCAGTTTTGGCTGCTATTATTAAACTGTTTATCCTTGCAAATGCAGTTGTTCCAACAGGCTCTATGATTCCAACCATCAATGAGAAAGACAGAATTATTGCAAGCAGACTGGCTTACATTTCAAATGATCCGGAAAGATATGACATTATCCTGTTCAGATTCCCGGATAATGAAGAAACAATATTCGTTAAGCGAATTCTTGGCTTCCCGGGCGAAACCATTAATGTCAGAGATGGCAAGGTTTATATTACGGAAGCAAACGGAAAAGAATTTGCCGCAGAAGACAGCTTTGTTAATTCCGCCGAAAAACCAACAGGCACTTCAGGTCCGTTTTATATTCCGCAGCAGGGCGAACAGATCACAACAGACGGAAGCTACTGCTACGCTGCAAACGGCGCAAATGTTGGCTCAACCTCTTTCCTCAGCAAATACTGCGAGGAAAAGGACGGAGAATATTATGTTAAAGAAAACTTATATTTCTGCATAGGCGATAACATTAATACTTCTATGGACTCAAGAGTATGGGCAAACAAATATGTATCCCAAAGCAAAATTATCGGAAAAGCGATCTTTAAATACTATCCGAATTTTGAAAAGTTTGAATAATAAAGGATAATATAAGTGTAAAGGGCATAGACTTGACAGTCTATGCCCTTTATTTTTTATTTACTGATTATTCATTACAAAATCTGCAAAATCCTTGTATGTATAATTATCCGGCTTATCCTGGTCATTAACAGCCTTGAAAAAGCAGTTTGGTATTTCCCCGTCTTTCAGGCATTTTGCCACGCAAGGGCTGCAGCCTTTTTCGTGGTTAACAGGATTAAGCGGACATTTTGCATCCTTACAGGTGCAGAATTTACTTAAATTTTTCATTTTTTATCTCCAAAAATACAGGGCTGTCTTGCGACAGCCCCAATTTATTTAGCTATATATTAGTCTTTCTTAGGTGCATAGTAATCAACTGTGCGAACAAGATCATTATATTTAGCAACTGCATTTTCAGCAGCAATATTGAAGAGCTCATCAGCCTTTTCAGGGAAGCTTCTCTTGAGTGATGAATAACGGGTTTCGCCGTTGATGAACTCAAGATAATCGCCTGTTGGCTCTTTTGAATCAAGTGAGAATGGATTCTTTCCTTCTTCAATAAGAGCTGGGTTGTATCTGAAGAGATTCCAATATCCAGCCATTACTGCCTTCTTCTGCTCTGCCTGGTTGAAAGGCATCTTAATACCATGGTTGATACATGGAGCATAAGCAATAATGATTGATGGGCCGTGGTAAGCTTCTGCTTCCTTAATAGCCTTTAAGCACTGGTTGTAATCAGCACCCATAGCGATCTGAGCAACATAAACATAACCATAAGACATTGCAATCTTAGCAAGATCCTTTTTCTTTGTAATCTTACCGGAAGCTGCGAACTGAGCAACAGCACCTGTTGGTGTAGCCTTTGAAGCCTGACCGCCTGTGTTTGAATAAACCTCTGTATCGAATACAAGAACATTTACATCCTGGTTCTGAGCAAGAACATGATCAAGACCGCCGAAGCCGATATCATAAGCCCAGCCGTCGCCACCGAAGATCCACTGGCTCTTCTTAGCAGCATAATCCTTATCCTTAAGGAAGTCTTCTGCAGCAGCCTTTTCATCGCCTTCAAGATTTGCATTTTCAAGAGCAGCGATAAGAGCCTTAGCAGGAGCATCATTTGCACGGGTATCTTCAAAAGTATCAAGGTAAGCCTTAACCTCTTCAGCAACTGCTGAATCCTTAAGAGCAAGAGCATCCTCTGCAAGTCTTGAACGAATCTGTGCATTTGCAAGGAACATACCTAAACCGAACTCTGCATTATCCTCGAAGAGTGAGTTTGACCATGCAGGGCCGTTTCCGTTTTTATCAACAGTGTAAGGTGTTGAAGGAGCAGAACCACCCCAGATTGAAGAACAACCTGTTGCGTTTGCAACATACATCTTATCACCAAAGAGCTGAGTTACAAGCTTAGCATATGGAGTTTCGCCGCAGCCTGCGCAAGCACCTGAGAATTCAAGGTATGGCTTGAGATACTGAGCTGAAACGATTGTTTTATCAGAAGCAACAGCTGCATTTGGATCCATATCGCAAAGAGCATCGAATACAGGCTGCTGAACCATCTGGGAAGCGATTGGCTTCATTGTAAGTGACTTAGTAGGACAAACATTTGCGCAAGAAGCACATCCTGTACAGTCAAGTGTTGAAACGATGAGTGCATATTTAAGTCCGCTGTCCTTAGGAACCTTAAGGTCTACTGCCTTTGTTGCTTCCGGAGCAGTAGCAAGCTCATCAGCTGTAAGCGCAACAGGACGGATAACAGCATGAGGACATACCATTGAACATCTGTTACACTGAGCACATGATGTTGGATCCCATTCAGGAACATCTACTGCGATACCGCGCTTTTCAAATGCAGCTGAACCCTGTGGGAATACACCGTCAGCCATATCAACGAATGTTGAAACAGGGATTGAATCGCCCTTCTGATGACCAACAGGATCAAGGATTTCCTTAACGAATTTCTTCATTTCAGGACGATCTGTCTTAACCTCAAGCTCAACATCCTCATCAACAGCATCTTTCCAGCTTGCAGGAACTTCAACCTTGATAAGCTCTTTAGAACCACGCTCAATACCATTGTGGTTAGCAGCAACGATAGCATCGCCCTTCTTTGAGAACTTAGCTGTTGCCTTAGCTTTCATAAGCTCGATAGCTTCATCAACAGGAAGAATGCCTGAAATTGTAAAGAATGCAGACTGAAGAATTGTTGAAGCACGGCCGCGAAGACCAACTTCCTCAGCAATCTTAATACCATTAATAATATAAAGGTTAATATCATTCTCAGCAATGTATCTCTTCATAGAAGCAGGAAGCTCTTTATCAAGCTCTTCAGGGCTCCAGATACAGTTGAGAAGGAATGTGCCGCCCGGAACAAGATCCTGTACCATATCATACTTTGTTACATAGGATGGGCAGTGGCAGGCAACGAAGTTTGCCTTATTGATAAGATAAGTAGATGTAATCGGGCTGTCGCCGAAACGAAGGTGAGATACTGTAATACCGCCTGATTTCTTTGAATCATAGAAGAAGTATCCCTGTGCAAACTTATCTGTGTTATCACCGATAATCTTGATAGAGTCTTTATTAGCACCAACAGTACCGTCTGAGCCAAGACCCCAGAACTTACATGAAGTTGTGCCTGCAGGAGTTGTATCAACATTTTCGCCTGATTCAAGAGAAAGATTTGTTACATCATCAACGATACCGATTGTAAATGTCTGCTTTGGAGCAGCTGCATTCATATTATCATAGATTGAAATGATGTGAGCAGGAACTGTATCCTTAGAACCAAGACCATATCTACCATTGAATACAGGTGTTGTTTCAAATGCTGAACCCTTGAGAGCAGCAACAACATCAAGATAAAGAGGTTCGCCGATTGAGCCAGGCTCTTTTGTTCTGTCGATAACAGAAATCTTTTCTACTGTTGATGGGATAACATCAAGAAGATATTTAGCAGAGAATGGTCTGTAAAGATGAACTTTAACCATACCAACCTTTTCGCCCTTAGCGTTAAGGTAATCAATTGTTTCTGCGATTGTATCGCAAACAGAACCCATAGCGATGATAATGTTCTTCGCATCAGGAGCACCGTAATAATTGAATGGCTTATAGTCTGTGCCGATTTTAGCATTAACTTCATCCATATATTTAACAGTAGCTTCAACAGCATCATTGTAATACTTGTTGCAAGCCTCTCTGTGCTGGAAGAAGAGGTCTGAGTTTTCAGCAGAACCACGAAGTGTTGGATGCTCAGGATTAAGAGCATGTGCACGGAAGCGCTTAACATCTTCCATATCTACCATTGATTTAAGATCATCATAATCCCAAACCTCGATTTTCTGGATTTCGTGTGATGTACGGAAACCATCAAAGAAATGAAGGAATGGAACACCGCACTTAAGTGTTGCAAGATGAGCAACAGCGCCAAGGTCCATAACCTCCTGCGGGTTGTTTGAGCAGAGCATTGCATAACCTGTCTGACGGCATGCATAAACATCTGAATGATCGCCGAAAATGTTAAGAGCGTGTGTTGATACACAACGAGCTGAAACATGAATTACAGATGAAAGAAGCTCACCTGCGATTTTATACATGTTCGGAATCATAAGTAAAAGACCCTGAGATGCTGTGTAAGTAGTAGTTAAAGCACCTGCTGAAAGTGAGCCGTGAACTGCACCTGCAGCACCGCCTTCTGATTCCATTTCCTGCACTCTTACATTCTGACCGAAAATGTTCTTTGTATCATGAGAAGAAAGAACATCTGTAACCTCAGCCATAACAGATGAAGGTGTGATAGGATAGATAGCAGCAACTTCTGTAAACGCATATGAAACATGAGCAGCAGCGTTGTTACCATCCATAGTTTTCTTTTTTCTTGCCATTGGATTTCCTCCTATGATTAATAATCAATTTTTTGAGTTTTGGACAAACTGCCCCATAACCTTAAATATTATAACACCTGTAACTATCAAATTCAATAATTAATTTCAAACAAAACAAACAAAAAACGGGACAATAATGCCCCGTTTGTACGAAATTGTTAAAAAATTATCATATTGCTTAGGCAGTAAAGAGTAATTCTAACCTGCCAAAATGCAGTATAAGTTGCTCTTTATTGCCTATAAATAATCTGCAAAAGATGCATCAGACGGCATTCTCCAGTCCCCTCTCTCAGAAAGAGAAACCGAGCCAACATTCGGCGATTCAGGAATACAGCTTCGCG
>JAIDLO010000058.1 GCA_029050995.1 Eubacterium sp.
GTTTAAGGGAAAGAGTACTGGGCTTACGCTATCGGCGCTCTTGGGCAAGGCATGATTTATGCCATTATGAGTTCGTATATATCCGACTTTTATTTAAGCGTTTTGAAGCTTACACCTATCTTTGTTTTGCTTTTAATGCTTCTTGCAAGAGTCTGGGACGCTGTAAACGATCCGATTATGGGATATATTGCAGACAGAAGCAAATTCAAAAACGGAAAGATGCGTCCGTATCTTCTGTTTACACCAATTCCGATTGCAATCTTAACCATTCTTCTGTTTTATGCGCCGAATCTTTCGGGCTGGCAGCTTATGGTTTATGCAGCAGTAACCTATGTTGCTTGGGGAATGATTTACACCGCATCTGATGTACCATTCTGGAGCCTGCCGAATATGATGACACCGAATCCGGATGAACGCGGAAGCATCATAAGCAATGCCAAGACCTTAAACGGAATCGGCTCAGCCATTCCAATGGCAATCTTTATGCTGCTTGGCTTTATTCTTCCAAGATTTAATCTTTCGGGAACAGAACTTGAAAAAACAAAATATATGACAATTGCATTAATCAGTGCAGTTTTAGGCAATATTTTGTTTATGAGAGTATATTTCAAATCAAAAGAGCGCGTTAATATTCCTGCTCCGCCGAAAAAGGAAAAAGGCGAAGCAAGCGCATTAAAGCTTTTGCTGACCTGCAAGCCTCTTATGCTTACAGCGGCTATGGGTATTTTATCTTCAGCACGATATATGTATCAAGCCGGTGCTGTTCATGTAGCAAGATACAGCTTTTACATAGGCAAGGATTTAACAGGCTTGTCTGCTGCCGAACAGGAGCAAGCGCTTCAATCAAACATCAGCCTTGTTTCAACCGTTTTTGCAGTTGCAACAGCTGCGGGAATGTTTGGCGCAATGCTTGTTATGCCGCTTCTTTTCAAGAAATTCAATTACAAGCAGATTATCATTGCAACATCGCTTATCGGCTTTATTGCTTCAATGGCAATCTGGTTTATCGGATATCAGCATTTCTGGGCGTGCGTGCCGTTCCTTGTTCTTTCCTGCGTTCCTTGCGGTGCAATTAACATTTGCCTCTGCGCTATGATTGGCGACTGCCTTGATTATATGGAATGGAAAACAGGAAAAAGACTTACGGGAATGGGCAGTGCTGTTCAAAGCTTCGTTGCAAAGCTTGGCAATGCAGTATCAACATCATTTATCGTTTTAATGTATATCATTGTTAATCTGAATGTTGCAAACATAAGCGCAAATGTTACGGCAAATCCGCTTGAAATGAGCGAAACGATAAGAACAGGTATGTTCAGCCTTGTTTCCATTATTCCGGGTATCTCACTTCTTGTTTGCATTATTCCGATCCTTTTCTACGACCTTGTTGGCGATAAGAAGAAGCAGATTACAAAAGAGCTTGAAGAGCAAAGAACGGCAAAGGGCATTGTTATTAAGTAAGATATAAAAACCAAAAGCAAAATACATAGGTGCATTAACAAAGTAAACCGCGAACAAAATGTTCGCGGTTTTATTGTATGCCAATCAAGCCATCCGTTTTTTATCATTTTTTATATTCCTCAAGGCATATACCGTTTTTCTTAATATACTGTGCAATATCATAACCCACATAGCGATAATGCCAAGGCTCAAAACCAATTCCCGTTACTTTTGTTTTATCTTTCGGATAACGAAGAATAAAGCCATAATCATAGCAATGCTTCATCAGCCATTTCTGGCATGCTGAATTCAGCTGGCTGTTATCAAGATTTTGATTTTCAAGTGAAACAATATCAACGGCAAGCCCCGTTTCGTGTTCGCTTGTTCCCGGAACTGCAATCCATTTTTCAGTTTCCTTAATTGCCTTTTTTTCAGACATACCGCTGTTTTTCTTAGCCTGCACACTGTTATCAAAAAGCTTTTGCTGGTAAGAGGTAGATCTGTAAGAAGAACAAATCAAAGGATTATAGCCCTCTGCCCTTGCATCATCCATCATTTTCTGCAGGCTTGGATACGCTCTTTTGTCAATCTGGTTACCATTCCGAAGTTCAACCAAATCTACTTTCCAATCATCCGGAACAGGATTATTGGCATTAACAAGTATATCAACATTTTTTGATGAAGGCGACTTTGGAGTTTTCTTTTTTGTTGTTGGAACAGTTGTTTTTGCAGTTGTTTTAACGGTACTTTCAACAGATGTTTTCTGCGTTTCAGAAGCTTTCGTTGTTGATGTAGATGTTAATGGTTTGGTTGAAGCTGTTGAGGTTTCCGATAACAAAACTGTATTTGAACTGCTTTCAGGTATATCCGAACGATCCCTTGACACGAAGAAAATCACAAGAGAGGCTACAAGAATAACAGATAAAACAATAGCCGTAAGCTGCAAGGCTTTTTTTCTATTCATTTAAACACCTTCTATTTTCCAATCATATTCAATATAATTGTTTCCCTATAATCCTATTATATGTCATAAAAATGATATTTCAGCAAAAAAATACAAAAAGCAACAGATTTACACTGTTGCTTTCTTTTTCAATATATTATTTGCTACAAAGTTATATCCGCAAAAATTGAATAATGATCCGACATATCTGTTAAATAATCATAAGACATCAGACAGAAGCTGTTGATCTCAGCATTGCCTTTCATAAAAATATGATCAAAGGAAGAGCGGTTCCAGCCTCGTTCTGTTCCGCAAACTTGATTTTCACTTACAAATTTTGTATCAACAAGCTTTTCAGCAAGCGAATTATAAATTTCAGGAATATACATCTGATTTGCTTTCGGATAATCCTCTATAGAATTAAAATCTCCAACAGAAAACACAGGGCAATCAAATCTTTCAGACAGCTCATCAATGCAGTTTAAAAGCTCGTCCCTCTGCCCTTTCATAACCGAAGTATATTCAAGCTCCAGCCCTTCGCGCAAAAAATCAAGGTGCGTATTTGTTACGGCAAATTGCTTGCCGCTTTTTTTAACCTCAAAAACCGCCCAGATAACTCTTCTGAGCCTTGGATCTCCGTTTTCATAAGCAAAGGTACCGCTTTCAACAACATCAAGCGTATCTGAATTATAAATCATAGATGTCATTCTGAAAAATGCACCTGTTAAAAGCGGATTCAAAAGCTTATAGCCGTCCATCAAATTATTGTTCACACAGCAAAACCAACATTCGCAGAATTCCTGAACGCCTATCACATCCGGCTTATACGCATCAATTACTTCAAGATATTTCTTTGCACGAGGCTTTACAGGCGTGCCGCCCCAGCTTTTATAATCGGCAAGCAGATTTGAAGACATAATTCTGATTTCGCCCGTATTGCTGAACGCATCCTCCGTTGCTCTGCTTGAAAAATCTATCGGCAGCTGCACCTGGCTGATATCGCCCTTTTCGTTATAAACAATCGTAAGTACAGTAATGGCAGCACATAGTATTACACCAAAAACCACGAGCATTTTGGATATCTTTTTCATAGGGCACCTCGGTCTTCATCTTATAATTCCGATTATATTTTTCGCCGAAGGTACTATTTTCATTCAAACTTGTTTTATCAAAACAAGATATCCCTATAAAAAAGATTTATTAAAACTCCAATTGAAAAATCATATCACATTTTTCTTTTATGCCGAATTCTTCAAGATACCTTTCTTCTAACGGTATCCATTTGTTTATAAAAGCGGAAAGCTGATTTTTTCCGTTTCGTTTTTCTATTCTTTTAAGCTGTTCAGCTTTATCCACATCAAGAAAGATTTTCAAATCATAAATGTCATCAAATTTCGGATGACAGGCATATGCGCCCTCTATGATGACAACATCTGTTAACGCAATTTCTTTTGCTTCCTTAAAATCAAGTGTATAGCAGTCAAATGGACGATAGCTGAATTTTTCATTTCGTTTCAACGAACAAATGACTTCATCCGCAAAGCGTTCATAATCAATATTACCGCCAATTTCCGAAAGCCTTTCTTCCGTTCTTTGATGTGGCTGAAGAAAGAAATCATCCATATGGATAACACTGCAATTAAGAATAACGCTTAATTCCTTTGCAAGCGTCGATTTTCCCGAAGCGCATCTGCCGTCTATGGCAGCAATACACCGATCCGTATTAATCTTTTCAATTTTATCTAAGATAGCCTTTATCGTTTCTTTCATTATCTTAAAGCATCTTTCATGGATTTAACATATTCGCCGATATATTTCGGTGCTTCCGTCCCGTATTTTTCAAGAAGCTTTATAATTGCAGAGCCAACGATTGCACCATCTGAAACATCAGCCATTTTCTTTGCTTGCTCAGGTGTTGAAATACCAAAGCCGATTGCACACGGAATATCTGTATTTTCTCTTACAACATCAACGATTGCTTTTAAATCTGTTTTAATTTCACTTCTTGCCCCTGTTACACCAAGACTTGAAACAACATACAAAAAGCCTTTTGCTTCTTTTGCAATCATTGCAATTCTGTTTTCAGAGGTTGGCGCAATCAGAGAAATCAAATCAACATCATATTTATCACAGATTGGAGAGAATTCCTCTTTTTCTTCAAACGGCAAATCGGGAAGAATAATGCCGTCTATTCCCACCTCATTGCATTTTGAAATGAATTTATCTGCATCATAGGAAAAAACAACATTTGCATAAGTCATAAACACCATAGGAATTTTAACATCCCTGCGTATTTCTTTTACAAAATCAAACACCTTATCCGTTGTTATTCCGCCCTTTAACGCTCTTATATTTGCACCCTGAATGACAGGACCTTCCGCTGTTGGATCGGAAAAAGGAATACCAAGTTCAATTAAATCTGCGCCATTCTCTGCCGCAGCTTTAACAGCCTTTGCAGTTGTGTCCAAATCAGGATCTCCGCAGGTAATAAACGCAATAAATGCTTTTCCGTTTTCAAAAGCCTTATTTATATTACTCATAAATATCCTCCCCTCTGTATCTTGCAATGGCAGCGCAGTCCTTATCTCCTCTGCCTGAAATTGTTATAACAATAATTTTATCCTTATCCATTTTCGGTGCTTCCTTCATTGCATAAGCAACAGCATGCGCCGATTCAATAGCAGGAATAATACCCTCTGTTTTTGAAAGATATTCAAAAGCACAAACTGCCTCTTCATCTGTTACAGGCACATATTCTGCTCTGCCGATATCGTGAAGATAAGCGTGCTCAGGACCTACACCCGGATAATCAAGACCTGCCGAAATGGAATACACAGGGGCAATCTGACCATATTCATCCTGGCAGAAATAGGATTTCATTCCGTGGAAAATACCGATTGAGCCTGTGTTAACCGTTGCGGCTGTTTCAAAAGTATCTATTCCTCTGCCTGCTGCCTCACAGCCAATCAGCCTTACGCCCTCATCCTCAATAAAGTTATAAAAGCTGCCCATTGCGTTTGAGCCACCGCCAACGCAGGCAATAACTGCATCCGGAAGCTTACCCTCTTTTTCAAGCATCTGTTCTTTGATTTCCTTTGAAATAACAGACTGGAAATCACGAACAATCGTCGGGAACGGATGAGGGCCCATAACAGAGCCAAGGCAATAATGCGTATCATCAATTCGTGAGGTCCACTCGCGCATAGCTTCGGAAACAGCATCCTTAAGCGTTGCAGTTCCGCTTTCAACAGGGATAACCTCTGCTCCTAAAAGACGCATACGATAAACATTAAGCGCCTGGCGGATTGTATCCTCCTTGCCCATAAAAACAACACATTCCATACCGAACAGCGCAGCAGCAGTTGCCGTTGCAACGCCGTGCTGACCTGCACCTGTTTCAGCAATCAGGCGGGTTTTTCCCATTTTCTTAGCAAGAAGAGCCTGACCTAAAACATTATTAATTTTGTGAGAACCTGTGTGGTTTAAATCCTCGCGCTTCAGATATATTTTTGCACCACCGAGATCCTTCGTCATTTTTTCAGCATAATAAAGATTAGACGGTCTGCCTGCATATTCATTAAAAAGTTCGGTTAATTCACGATTGAATTCGGGATCATTCTTATAATGATTATAAGCCTCTTCAAGCTCTATAATTGCATTCATCAATGTTTCGGGAATATACTGCCCGCCGTGAATTCCGAAACGACCATTCATATTACTCATTTACTTTTTTCCTTTCTTATGGATGAAACAAATTCAGCCATTTTATCTTTATCCTTTAATCCATCTGTTTCAACGCCTGAGCTGACATCTAGCGCATAAGGATTTAACAGTTCTATTGCTTGTTCAATATTCTCTTTTGCCAATCCGCCTGCAAGAAAATAAGGGCGGTTTATTCTGTTTATATACTGCCAGTCAAACACATTGCCGCAGCCCATTCCTGCATCAAGCAGAACATAATCGGCTGTGCTTTCATTAGCTTTCATAATATCCTCTTCACTATTGATACAAAATGCTTTTATAATCGGCTTATCTGTTTTAGAACGAAGCTCTTTTATATAGTCTTCATCTTCTTTTCCGTGAAGCTGAGCGATATTAATAATATCATTATTAAGAAGCATTACAACATTTTCTATCGGTTCATCAACAAATACGCCAACTGCTTTGATATCTGTATCCAAAATTGCTTTCAGCGCTTTCGCCTCTTCAAAGCTTACATACCTTTTGCTTTTCTTATAGAATACAAAACCGATATAATCAAGCTTTAATGCATTTGCAGTTTCAATATCGCACTTTCTTGAAAGCCCGCAGATTTTAATTTTCGTCATACCGTTCCCCTTAATTCAGCAAGCTTTGCATTTTTATCCTCTGCACGCATAAGCGTTTCGCCAATCAGCACGGCATCTGCGCCGATTTCACGGAGCTTTGCAACATCATCAGCATTTTGAACACCGCTTTCGGAAACAAAAAGAACATCACTTGGAATCAGACTGCGAAGCTTTTTGCTGTTATCCGTATCAACAGAGAAATCCTTTAAATTGCGATTGTTAACACCTATCATTCTTGCGCCTGCATTCAGCGCCATTCTTATCTCATTTTCATCATGTGCTTCAACCAAAGCAGACATCCCAAGGCTGTCACAAATCTGAATATATTCCTTGATTTGTTCTTCCGAAAGAATAGAGCATATAAGAAGAACAGCTGAAGCGCCTAAAACCTTAGCTTCATAAATCATATATTCATCAACTGTAAAATCTTTTCTGATACACGGAATGGAAACAGACTCTGCAATTTCCTTTAAGTATGCATTACTGCCAAGAAACCATTTCGGCTCTGTTAAAACAGAAATGCAGTCTGCGCCTGCCTGCTCATATTCCTTTGCAATTTGAAGATAAGAGAAATCCTCGGCAATAATGCCTTTTGACGGCGAAGCCTTTTTACATTCACAGATAAAGGAAATATCTTTTTTCTTCAAAGCGTTTTCAAATTCAAAATTGCCCTTAGGAAGCTTTAATGCCTGCTGCTTGATTGTATCGGCAGAAACGGACTTTTTTAAAAGTTCAACTCTTTCTCTTGCATAATCTGCAAGCTTATCAAGTATCGTCATAAGTTACCTCTTAGCTGTTGCTGATTTCAATGAATTTATCAAGCGTTTCAAGGGCTTTGCCGCTGTCTATAATCTCAGCAGCAAGCTCTATGCCTTCTTTCAGGCTATCTGCTTTTCCGTAAATATAAAGTGATGCGCCTGCATTCATTAAAACAGCATTACGCTTTGGTCCTTTTGCGCCACCTAAGATATCGCGTGTAGTCTTTGCATTTTCAGCAGGTGTGCCGCCCTTGAGCTCTTCTTTTGTACAACGCTCAAATCCGAAATCCTCCGGTGTAATCGTATAGGATTTAAACCAGCCGTCTTTAAATTCACAAACCGTAGTCGGTGCACTCATTGAGATTTCATCCAATTTATCCTGTCCGTAAACAACCATACCTCTTTTAACGCCAAGGCTGATAAGAACCTGTGCAAGCGGCTCTGCAAGGTATTCATCATAAACACCAAGAAGCTGATATTTCGGACTGCCCGGGTTTGTTAACGGACCTAAAATATTAAACACGGTTCTGAAACCAAGTTCCTTTCTGATCGGACCAACATATTTCATTGAAGTGTGGTATTTCTGTGCAAAGAAAAAGCACATACCAACCTTTTCCAATAATTCTCTGCACTTTTCAGGGCTTTGCTCAATATTTACGCCAAGTGCTTCAAGGCAGTCTGCTGTTCCGCACTGAGAGGAAGCCGCTCTGTTTCCATGCTTTGCAACCTTTATTCCGCCTGCTGCTGCAACAAGTGCAGAGGTTGTTGAAATATTAAAGCTGCCTGCGTTATCTCCGCCTGTGCCTACGATTTCAAAAAGCTCCAAATCTGTTTCAAGCTTTGTTGCGTGATCTCTCATAGCAGCGGCACAGCCTGCAATTTCATCCGTTGTTTCTGCCTTTGCACTTTTTGTTGACAGCGCAGCAAGAAAAGCCGAATTCTGCGTTGGCGTTGTTTCTCCGCTCATAATTTCATTGATAACACTGTATGCCTCATCATAAGTTAAATCTTCTTTATTCACAATTTTAACAATAGCCTCTTTAATCATTTCTATATCTCCTTTATAAAATTCGTAAGCATTTGTTTGCCGTTTGGTGTCAGTATAGATTCGGGGTGAAACTGCACACCGTATATCTTATATTCTTTATGCTGAACTGCCATGATTTCGCCGTCAGCCGTTTTTGCAGTTATCATCAGACAATCGGGCATTGTTTTTTCATCTGCCGCAAGAGAATGATAACGGGCAACAGGAGCGGTTTCGGGGCAGTTTTTAAACAGCAGAGTATCTGTGTTTAATACCGCATCCGACTGCTTTCCGTGCATAAGCCTTTTTGCATAAGTAACTGTTGCGCCGAAAGCAGAACATATAGCCTGATGACCGAGGCAGACACCCAAAATCGGTATTTCACTGCCAAGCTTTTTAACAACATCTATGATAACGCCTGCATCCTCCGGTCTGCCCGGACCGGGGGACAAAATAATTCTGCTTGGGTTTAAAGCCTTTATTTCCTCAACAGTTAATTCATCATTTCGGATAACCTTTATATCCGCTTCAATCTCGCCGATGAGCTGATAAAGATTATACGAAAAGCTGTCATAATTATCTATAAGTAAAATCATAAATCCGCCTCCTCCGCAAGCTTGAGGGCATTTACAACTGCCTTTGCCTTATTTATACATTCATTATATTCCTTTTCAGGATCTGAATCCGCAACAATGCCTGCTCCGCTTCTTACAAACACCTTGCCGTTTTTCTTATATGCAATTCTGATTGCAATGCAGGTATCCATATTTCCGGAAAAATCAATATAGCCGATTGCACCGCCGTATATTCCACGCTTATTATTTTCAAGCTCTGCAATCAGCTGACACGCTCTGATTTTCGGAGCACCCGAAAGTGTTCCTGCAGGAAGCACAGCTTCTATCGCATTCAGCGCATCATACTCTTCTTTAATCTCTCCCCTTACGGTTGAGCCGATATGCATAACATGGGAATATCTTTCAATAGAATGAAGCTTTTCAACCTGAACAGAGCCGAATTTGCTGATTTTTCCCAAATCATTTCTGCCGAGATCAACAAGCATATTATGCTCTGCAAGTTCCTTTTCATCAGCAAGAAGCCCGGCTTCTAGTGCCTGATCCTCTTCTTCCGTTTTTCCTCTCGGTCTTGTGCCTGCAAGCGGGAAAGTATGAAGCACGCCGTTTTCAAGTTTAACAAGCGTTTCGGGGGAAGCACCTGCAACCTCAACATCCGTGCCCGAAAAATAAAACATATACGGAGAAGGATTGATTGTTCTGAGCATTCTGTAGGTATTAAGCAGGCTTCCCTCAAACGGAGCCGATAATCTGTTTGACAGAACAATCTGGAAAATATCGCCCTCTTTAATATGATGCTTTGCCTTTTCAACCATTTCACAGTATTTTTCCTGATTGAAAAGAGGGATTACCTCACCAAGCAGATGACCGTTTTCCTCTTTCTTCTTTTCGCCGTTTTTGAGCAAATCCGCAAGCTGCCTTAATTCCATAACAGCTTTGTTATACTGCGGTTCAACATCATCAAGCTTGATATTCACAATCAGAATGATTTTCTGCTTGAAATTATCAAAAGCAATAACCTTGTCAAAAAGCATTAAATCAACATCTTTGAATTCCTCATTATCCTCAACTGCAATTTTAACAGACGGCTCACTGTAAGCAAGATAATCATAGGAAAAGTATCCTACAAGACCACCCGTAAAGGACGGAAGATAATCAAACTTAGGACTTTTATAATCGCTGAGAATCTGGCGAAGAAAATCAGACGGATTCTCTGTTTTAAGCTTTATGCCCCCTGCTGTCATTTCTCCGTTTATGCAGGTTATTTCCATTTTCGGGTCAAAGCCCATAAAGGTGTATCTGCCCCATTTTTCATTCTGCTGGGCAGATTCAAGCATATAGCAATGTGTTGAAACATTTTTAAGTATCTTCATTGCTTCAATCGGCGTACAGATATCCGAAAGAATTTCACAGCTTACGGGAAGCACCTTGTATTTCCCTGCTTTCGCAATTTCCTTTACCTTATCTATTTCAGGTAAGAATTTCATATTGAGCCAACCTTTCTTTCTGCCAATACAACAAAAAACGCCCTTGACAGAATTTAATCTTCTGTCAAGGACGAACAAAATCTTATCCGCGGTGCCACCTTGATTTCATGGGACTTCCCACACACTTAGCAGAATACATACATATTCCCGGCAACTCACGCATGCCCTCTCGTTGCAGAATACTCTGTAATACAAATTACATTTGACTGCACCCTCAGCGGTCCATTTGACAACTTGTTTCTTACCCGACTCTCAGCATCGCAGGCTCTCTGTAAAGGCATCATTGCCGTTATCTCCGCGTCAACGGTTTAACCTTATTAATTTGAGAGTATTATAACACTGCATTTTATCAAAGTCAACCCCCAATTAAAGCGGTTGACACAAAAGTTAATCCTTGATATGATTGTATTAATTCATATTTTCATTTTTATTAAGGGGCAAATTATGAAAAGCAAAAACATACCTTCTATACTATTTAAAGTAGAGAACGAAAAAATCAAAAAAAGTTTAATTTCAGACGGCTGGGAAGCTGAATTTATAGGTTCAAGCATTCCGCAGATTGTTAACGATAATTTGACAATCCATACGCCGCTGAACGATACAGAGGTTATTCTTTCATACAGATGTAAAAAAGGCGAAGAAACTACTGACAAGAATTTTACTTTACAGATAAAAGGTACTTACGGAAAGGCAGAAAGAAAGCCGAACATTATACCAGAGCCTGCACAATGGCACGCAACAGGCGGAATCTTCAAAGCTGATTTATCCTATACCTGCTGTAACGAATTAAGCGAGGTTTCAAGCGGTTTTGCAGAAGAATTTGAACTTAAAACAGGAAAAAGAATAGAGAAAAAAGAAAGCGGAAGCATTTCCTTTTCAATCAATCCCGAGCTTGCATATCTCGGCAAAGAGGGATATGAAATTAAATGCACCGAACATCAAGTAAAGGTAGAAAGCTTTACAGAGTTAGGTGCTATCTGGGCAGGAAAAAGCATTATTCAAATCCTGCTTCAAGGGATTTTTCCATGCGGAATTATGCGTGATTATCCAAGATACAGTGTTCGTGGATTTATGCTTGATGTAGGCAGACGCCCTGTTTCAATGGATATGCTCAAAAAGATCGTAAACAGTATGGCATTTTATAAAATGAATGATTTTCAGGTTCATTTAAGTGATAATTACATATGGCTTGAGGACTATGCCGAAAACGGCGATGAAAGCACCTTTGACGCTTATCAGGCATTCCGCCTTGAAAGCGCATTAAAAAATGATAAGGGCGAAACGGCTACCGCAAAGGACTACAGCTACTCAAAAAAGGAATTCAGAGCATTTATTGAATGGGCTAAAACAAAGGGTGTTTCCATTACGCCTGAAATAGATATGCCTGCGCACGCGCTTGCATTTACCAAGGTATTTCCCGAATATGCAGTTTACAACGAGGTTTCCCCTCTTATGAAAAAAAGACCGCTTACAGATCATATTAATGTTGCAGAGCCGAAAGCTGTTGAATTTATCAAGCGTATTTTTGATGATTATACAAAAGGAGACAATCCTGTTTTCCCAAGCGGAACTGCCGTTCATATCGGCGCAGATGAATTTTTGAGCGATTACAGCGCTTACCGCAGATTTATCAACGATATTGTTCCATATATAAAAGAAACCAATCCTGTTCGCCTATGGGGCAGCCTTTCCTGGATAAAAGACGAGCCTGAAACGCCAATTGCTGAAGAAGCAATCAAGGATGTTCAGATGAACTTATGGTCAAGCGACTGGGCAGACGGCAGAGAAATGTATGATATGGGCTATAAGCTCATTAACACGATTGACTTTTTAACCTATATGGTGCCGAACGGAACAAAAATAAGAGCGCCGTATATGGACTTTGTAAACAAAAGCATAGCATTTAAAAAGTTTGAGCCAAGCAGAGTCAGACTTAAAAACAGAAAGTATGTAGATTTACCTGCCGGAAATAAGCAGGTTTTAGGCGGCTGCTATGCAATCTGGCACGATAATATTGATAAGAAAGCAAAAGGCATTAACGAACAGGATCTTTACGACAGATTTATAGACTGCGCTGCTGTTTTTGCTGAAAAGAATTGGGGCAGCTGCACAAACAAGCATTCTGCCAAAGAGGTTGAGCGTGCCGTGCGTGCTATAAAAACCTCCATTAAAAAAGATAAAACAGAATTTATGCCTATCAAAAATATTGATTTAACAGGCGGTAAATGCTTTGTTGAAAGCGGATGCAAAAAGCTTGAAACAGGAACAAAACTGAAGCTCTCCATTGAATTCAAAGAGGTTGTTCCGAATCAGATTATTATGGAAGCAGACGCTCCATACGGAACATGGAACTTATACTCATCTAACGAGTCCCACTA
>JAIDLO010000059.1 GCA_029050995.1 Eubacterium sp.
TCACACCTGTAGTACCTTTTGTACCTGTAGCGCCGGTTACGCGTGTTACACCAGTTTGACCTTTTGGACCGGTAACACCGGTTATGCCTGTAGCGCCCGTAGGACCTGTTGGACCGGTAACGCCGGTTACGCCTGTCACACCCGTAGGACCAGTTGGACCGGTAACCCCAGTAACGCCTGTTACACCCGTAGGACCTGTTGGACCAGTAACACTGACGCCTGTAGCGCCAGTAGGACCTGTTGCTCCGGTAGGACCGGTTGGTCCCATTGCGCCGTTTTCACCTGCTGCACCGGTTGGTCCTGTTGGACCCATTGCACCATTTGTGCCGGCTGCACCCGTTGGACCTGTTGCACCCGTAGCACCAGTTACGCCTGTCGCACCTGTAGCACCCGTAGCGCCTGTCGGTCCAGTCGGACCCATTGCGCCGTTTGTTCCGTCTATACCATTTGCGCCTGTAGCGCCTGTTGGACCTGTTGGTCCCATAGCGCCATTTGTGCCTGCCGCACCTGTAGCTCCCGTAGGACCGGTAGCGCCTGTAGCTCCGGTAACACCGGTAGGACCTGTTGCACCCATAGGACCTGTAGCACCTGTTACTCCGGCAGGACCGCCTGCAGGACCTGTAGCACCCGTAGCGCCTGTTGCGCCTGTAGCACCCGTTGCACCTGTTGGCCCTGTAATTCCCTGAGAGCAACAGTATACATGTGTTGCTCCGCAGTCACATCTTCTTTCATTTTCACAATTGCTGCCATTATAAATATTCGTATTCAAATGCATAATTTATATTCCTCCATTAGTTATAGGCAATAAAGATAAATCGGAGCCTGCCAAAATGCAGCATTAAAGCCAATTTAAACCACGGTTCGGATTTGTCTTAATTGCCTAGGTGTATAACACACCTATATTTAATTTATTCAAAATACACCTCTTTGGTGCAAGGAATTAAAGTATTCAACATTCTGAAGATAGGCAGCAGAGGAAGGTCTGTATTCGCCTGCCATATTGTTGTATTTTTCCGCTTCGGTATGATTTCCGAGCTTATCGTAACAAACACAAAGCTGAATACAAGGCAGATACCCTTGTGCATCCATATTATTGAATCCTCCGTTTTGCTCATTATTCGGAAGCTCTAAGGCAAGCTTAAACCAATATATTGCCTGATTATATTGACTTTTCAGCATAAAAAGGCTGCCTGCCTCACAGCAGGTTTCTGCCCTTGGAAGATCATAGGAAAAGGAATTGAAAAGTGCGAAAAGAGCATGATCAAGCTCCCCGATTGAGCGATAGCAGTAGGATAGAATTCTGCACGCTTCAATTTTATTTTCAACCCAGCCGTTTTTGTTTTGAATAAAATCGGAAAGTGTTTTTATCGCCTTGTCATATTTGTTGTGATAATAAAGCTCTCTGCCGTAATAAAATAAATCTCTCGGCAGAAGAGGTTCGCCGTCTTTAATCTGCTGTTCGTAGATGTTTAAATTTCGTCTGCTGTATTCGGTTTTGACAGAATGATGTTCTATTTCAATATCGCTGTAAACAATGCTTCCGCCCGGCTCGATTGCCTCATGAACTCTGCCTTTCCAAATAGGATTGAATGATTTTTTTATCAGCCTTTCTCTGTAATAGGAAAAGGTTGAATTACCGTTTTCATCAAAAGCAGTGCTGTATTTCATCATAACAACATCTTCGTTTTCAAGATTCTTTTTAAGCTGAATCAGCTTTTCGCAGTTTTCCTTTGAGATAATATCATCCGCATCAAGCCACATAATATAGTCCTTTTCCGCTTTTGAAAAAGAGAAATTCCGTGCCTTTGAAAAGTCATCAACCCATTTGAAATCAAATATTTTATCCGTATATTTTTTTGCGATTTCCTTGGTGCTGTCTGTACTGCCCGTATCTGCAATGATGATTTCATCAACGGCATTTTTAATGCTTTCAAGGCATCGTGCAAGCACTTTTTCTTCGTTTTTAACAATCATACATAAGCTTATTGTTGCCATAGTGCGCCTCCGTTTCGTCAATATATTTTATGTATGATTAGAATAAACGGCACAAAAAAAATCCCCAATCCGTAAAGATTGGGGAAAAGTTATATTTGTTGGATTAACCTTTTGATTCAATGAGCGTACATTCAACTTCAAAGGTATCGATCTGATTATTTTTAATTCTTGCGATTGTAAGCTTAATCTTGTCGCCCGGCTTGCTCTTTGCAAGAACAGAGGTCATAATATCGGTTGATGTCATTGTTTTTCCGTTAACGGCAACAATCATATCATATGGCTGAATATCTTTCTTTACAAGATCTGAATCTGCGGTAACCTCATTGATAACCATTGTGCCTGCGGCATTTTCAAAGCCTAATTTGTTGAGCGCATTCACAATTGCGTTTGCGTTTGAATAGGAGGTTATGCTCTTGTAGGTAATGCCAAGCTTTGCTCTGCCTTCAACATAGCCGACTTTTATAAGGCTGTTTGCAGTTGCGATAGCCGTATTGCTTGGAATTGCAAAGCCCATACCCTCGTATTCGGTTGCGGCAATCTTTGATGAATTAATGCCGATAATCTGGCCCTGCATATTGAAAAGTCCGCCGCCGCTGTTGCCCGGGTTAATAGAAGCATCTATCTGAATACATTCTGTGTTGTAGCCGATTGTAGACTGAATAGGTCTTGCAAGTGCTGAAACATAGCCGACAGAGGAACTGTTTAAAAAGTCAAGACCGCCCGGACAGCCGATTGCAACAACCTGCTCGCCCTGAACAGTTTGGTCTGATTTTCCGAACTCGGCAATCTGAAGCCCTGTTTTGTTTATGGAAAGTACGCCGATATCAGTTTGTGAATCGTAGCCAACCATTGTAGCTTCATATTCTTTTTTATCATTCAGTGTAACAGTAAATTTAGAACCGTCACTGATAACATGGGCATTTGTTATAATATAAGTTTTTCCTTTATCTTCAAGCATAAGCACGCCTGAGCCTGCACCGGATTGAATCATTTCTCCGCTGTTATTCTTTTGTGAGCCGTAGCCGTAAAAGTTGCTGTAATTAGTAGCTTCGGCATAAACAGTAATGCCAACGCAGGAGTCTATAACCTTATCAACAACGCCTCTGACTGTGTACTCTCCTGAGTCGTTCTTTTTCGGCGCATCCTCCTGATCTTTTGTTTCAACCTGTGCAGATGGATTTGTCGGCTTTGTAGTGTTTTCACTGCTGCTGTTGTTTCGATCCATAGCAGCTGCAACGAATAAGCCAACAATTGCAAGCACTGCACAAATACAAAAAACAATAATCAGCGTAAGTGCTGTTCTGTTTTTCTTCTTTGGCTCTTCTGCAATCGGCGCTGTATAGTATGGATTGTATTGTGTATTCTGCTGTGGAGCCGGATTGTAATATGCGTTTTGATTGTTTGCAGAGGCATATGCATAATGATAGGTTGTGTTGTTCTGATTCTCTTCTTGTTCTGCATTTTCGGCAGAGCTATTTTCATTATCAGCAGAATTGATTTCAGCTTCCGTATTCTGCTCAGCAGCTTCCTGCTCAGCTGTTTCCTGCTGTGTGTTTTCAGCAGTGTTTTCTTCAGTCTGCTCTTCAGAGGTAAATTCCTCGTTGTTCTCTAATTCGTTCATCGTTTGTTTTTCTCCTTTTTATATATTGGGCTGAATTGCTTCGGCAAAGTGAAAGTAAATTCAGCGGTATCATTGCTGTTGCTTTTTGCCAACACTCTTCCGCCGTGCATTTCAATCATAAGTTTAACAATATAAAGCCCTAACCCTGCGCCTTTTGAATCAAGGCTTCGGCTTTTATCAACTTTATAAAAGCGTTCAAAAACCTTTGGCAGCTCTTCCTGGCGAATACCATCGCCGCTGTTTTTAATGCTTACTTCAATATCGGTATTGTGTTCTGTTAAAACTACTTCAATACAGCCGTTTTCATTTGTAAATTTAACGGCATTATCAAATAAATTATATATTGCCTGATAAATCATATCCGGGTCTGCAACAATAAAGGTCTGGTTTAGATTATCAAGCCCTTTGATTTCAATATTCTTATTTTCTATTTTTTGTTCAAAGGTTAAAAGAATGTGGATAATCTGATCTGAAATATCATACTTGGACGGCTTCATTTCAAGATCTCCGCTTTCAATCTTGCTCATATTCAACATGGAAACAACAAGGCGGGATAATCGACGAACCTCTGTGCTGATAATTTCAAGATAATACTGCTGTTTATCCGGCGGAATCGTTCCGTCCAGAATACCGTCTATAAACCCTGCAATAGAGGTCATTGGTGTTTTAAGCTCGTGCGAAACATTTGAAACAAAGCTGCGCCTTGAGCCTTCAAGTGCATCAAGCGCATCCGCCATATCGTTAAAGGCTATACCGAGGTCTGCAAGCTCATCTTTTCCCGTTATTTTAACTCGATATGAAAAATCGCCTACAGCAAACTGCTTTGCAGCGTTGCTCATCTGATGCAGCGGTGTAATCATTTTCTTCGTTAAATAGTATATACATACAAAGGCGAGAATAAGGCAGAAAAATGCAGACACAAGAAATATTCTTAAAAATTCAAGTACAAGCGTCTGAACACCCGTGTTTGCAAGTGAAAATACAGCACCTATTATCTTCCCGTCAGACATAATCGGCTTGCCGACAACGAAATACTGCAGGCTTAAAATATGCGTTGTTTCAACAACCTCGCCGTTGTTTTCAACCGAATCAATAATACTGCTGCTCATTTTGAGGCTGTCGTGCTTTGAACAGGCAAGCATTGTTTTTGAAAAAGGCAAGGAGCCTGCTCGTTCACCGCAGAAAATGATATTACCGTCTAAATCGCAAACGAAAACATCTGCTTCAATGGATTGAGAAATCGTTGAAAGCGTTTCACAAATCAATTCTTTTTCAATGCTGTATTTTTTATTCATATCATCAATGTCTATAACATTTTCAATTGTGTTTGAAACGGAAGCCGTGTTGTTTTTTAAAAGCTTCGTGCGCTCGCTTGCCGTGTAATTATTAACAAGAATAAATAGGGAAGAGCCAAGCACGGTAAACACAATGATAAAAATAGCGGCAAATAAAAGAAAATACTTTGTAAATATATTTGAATTTGCAAGAATGAGTTTTGATGTGCGGTTTTTCAGGGATTTAAGTATATTTTCTATAGACATTCATTTTATTCCTTGGTTTCAAATTTGTAGCCTACGCCCCAAACTGTTTTAAGCGTCCATTTGTCGGAAACGCCCTCAAGTTTTTCGCGAAGTCTTTTAACATGAACATCAACAGTTCTTGAATCTCCGTAATAATCAAATCCCCAAACCTCGTCCAAAAGCTGATCTCTTGTATAAACTCTGTTTGGATTTGATGCAAAATGGTAAATCAGTTCAAGCTCTTTTGGCGGTGTATCAATTGCTTCGCCGTTAACCTTAAGCTCATAGTTTACAATATTAATTTCAAGCTTATCATAGATAACGATTTTCTTTTCGTCCGAAGCAGCTTCGCTGTCGCCCTTAGAGCGGCGGAGTACGGCTTTGATTCGTGCCATAACCTCTTTTGCCTCAAACGGTTTCGTAACATAGTCATCCGCGCCAAGCTCCAAGCCAAGCACCTTGTCAAAGGTTTCGCCCTTTGCACTCAGCATAATAATCGGTGTTGATGATGTTTTGCGGATTTCACGGCAAACCTGCCAGCCATCCATTTTCGGAAGCATAATATCAAGCAAAACAAGATCGGGGGATTTTGCCGCAAAGGTTTCAACAGAAGCCTGTCCGTCATTTGCAACATAAACCGTGTAGTTTTCGTTTTCAAGATAAAGTTTAAGTAATTCGCAGATGTGAAGATCATCATCTACAACAAGAATTTTATTGCTCATAATTTCGTTCTCCTTTGCGTCTAGGCAATGAAGAGAAATCCGAACCGTGGTTTAAATTGGCTGATTTGCCCTTACTCTGCGTTAAAAAGCCTCGGAATACGGAAAGTATTCCTGCGTTTTTGTGCCTTGATTAAGAACAAATCAGCACAATTTAAACTGCGCAGCACCAAAATGCTTGGAGTAAAGATGAATTTGGGATTTTGAGATGGAAGCCTTGCTGACGCAAGGCAACAGTGAAAAATTCTAAATTCGCTTTAATACTGCATTTTGGCAGGTTTGGATTGCTCTTTATTGCCTATATTACTACCAATTTTTGTTCATATTTTTATGTTTAAGTAAACAAACAGTGAAATTTGTTAAAAATTTATAAACTAAATTTTACCATTCTTTTCCACGCATTTCTGCGCTTTCAACAAAGTCTATAAACTGTTTTGCGCATCTTGGGGATCTTCCGCCCTTGCGTGAAGCCCATTGCTCGGCAATAAGATGAAGTTTTTCCGTGTCAACATTCAGCTTTCTGTCTGCCGCAATTTTATCAACAATATCAAGATACGCTTTTTTATCGGGATTAACAAATGTAATTGAAAGACCGAAACGATCGGATAAGCTGAGTTGCTCCTGCATAATATCGTTTCTGTTTATATCGTTTTCACGGTCTGAAAAGCTTTCTTTAATCAGATGGCGTCTGTTTGAGGTTGCGTAAATAATTGTGTTGTGCTTTCTGCCGGAAAGGCTTCCCTCAAGCGCAGCCTTTAATTCGCCGAAGGAATCGTCATGGCTGTCAAAGCATAAATCATCAATGAAAATAATAAATTTCATCGGGCTGTCTGCAAGAAACTCTCTGATCAAAGTTAAATCGGAAATATCGCTTTTTGATATTTCAATCATTCTGAGCCCCTGTTTTGCATATTCATTTAAAACTGCGTGAACGGTTGAGCTTTTGCCTGTACCTCTGTCGCCGTAAAGCAAAACATTGTTTGACGGATAGCCGTTAACAAAGCTCTCCGTGTTGTCGATAACCTTTTTACGCTGAAGCTCGTAATTCTTCAAATCGGAAAGCGTTATCGGATCGGTTGAGGTAATCGGGCAAAGGCTGTGGTTTCTCCATGTAAAAGCAGTATATTTTGAATACATGCCGTAGCCGTTCTGTTTGTAGTATTCCGTAAGCGTATCAATTTGTGAAGCCCAATCCTTTTTCAGCGGTGCAACAGCCTCTCCGCTTTCCCATGCAGGAAGCGTTTTGAGAACCTCTCTTAAATCATTATTATCAATCGAATTATAAATATCCTCGGGCTTGATGAAAGCAATGGCTTCAAGTTTTTCAAGATCGCTTTTAACACCGTTTAGAACTGCCGTCGGCAATTCGTTTGCTTTGCCGCTTGCTGCTGCCTTTGTAAAAGCATTGTCGTCTGTTAAAATAAGCTTTGAAACATAGCTTGCAAAGGATTGGTGGCTTGTTACATTTCTGAAAAACGCACTCTGCTTTTCAAGCACCTTTTCGTTATTGATATTCTGTAAAAGATCAAGAAGGGAGGCAACAACCTCGTCTTTCTTTAAATCAAAAACGCAAAGCGCTTCAAGGTAAAATCTTAATTCCTGTGCTTTATTCATAATTCTCACTTCTTTATTATATATTAATTTATTATTTTCTATTGTCTTTTCTTTCATATCTCTAACTCCTTAATTGTTGTTAAT
>JAIDLO010000006.1 GCA_029050995.1 Eubacterium sp.
CGTATCCTCATTCAAAGAAAGCCTTTCCGTTTTTAAATTTCCGTAAACCATTGCGCCGATTCTGCCGTTACCAACAGGAAGCGCTTCCTCAAAGTAGTTAGCCTTTTTGGTGTAGAATAAAGTGTTTTTCATATAAGTCACCTCGAAACGATTTATAGATGTTTTTATTTTATATTATATCAGTCAAATTTACAAGCATTTTGCAGTTGATTTATCACATAAAATACTTTCAACAGGCTTCTTCAGAAGCTTATTAAAAAGTTTTACAAAAACACCTGTCAGCAATGCTGAAATAATCGTTCCCTCTCGTGTTCCTACAATTGTAAAATCGAAAAACACAAGCGAAAGCGCAACTGCTGTAACAACACACATAACATCAAAACCAATTTTGATATTTCCGAAATTCTTTTTAAAGGTTTCGGCAACTGCCTTAACAAACGCTTCGCCCGAATTCATTATAACATTTGCAATAACGGAAAGGGAAATGCCAAAGGAAAGAATGACTATTCCGATCAGTACCATTAACAAACGAACAGGATAAACTTTTACGGGAATAAAGGACACAAGCCACATTCCGAAATCGGTAAACCAACCAAACAGAAACGAAAGCGGAATCTGCAAAAGCTGTATCACTTCAAACTTTTTACGAAGCAGAATAATCTGCCCTAAAATAAGTATGCAGTTCCATATAATAAGCCAATAGCCTAATGAAAGAGCTGAAAATTTACAGCTTAAAACATTTGCAACAGACGATATCGGCGAAACACCAAGCTCTGCACATTTCGTAAATGCAACACCAACAGCCGAGAAAAATAAGCTTATAATAAATAATATGTATCTTTTCGCAATTTCTTTTTTACTCATACTACACACTCCTTTATTAAATTAAAACTATTATAGTATGAAATTTTAAATTGTCAATTCCAAAAAGTTTTCAGATAGGCAAAAAAGAGCTCCTAAAAACTTAGGAGCTCTCTTGGGTTATTTCTTATTTATTTTGAGTTGTAGCCTTCTACATCTTCGTAGATTACATAGATATATGTATTATCCTCAGCAACAATCATAGTCTCTCCATCATCTCTGCTGAAATAATTGAGTATCATAGTTTCATCCTCATTGAGTCTGTATCCCTGATAAGTAAAACCATACTGGTACAATTTGTCGGCATAGTCTTCTAACCAAGATTCGTTAACTCTTTCAACACTTGCTGCAGAAAAAGCGGTATATACTAAATTTGTATTTGGATCGTAATCATAGTCAAGAAGTTTAACACTGAAATAAGCACCAAAATCCGGAACATTATGGTTTTCCGGATTATATTCCGGAACAACTACCTTACAAGTAATGTAGTCATCAGATGTTTTAGCCTTAATTGTGCATGTACCTGAACCAACAGCACTTACTTTACCAGACTGATTAACAGTAGCAACCTTTGGGTCACTTGATGACCAGTTAACCTTTTTGCTTGTGTTAGTAACTTTTAAAGTATATGCTTCCCCGTTGAAAATCGTTACAGATGATTTACTTATTTTAAGACCTGTTTTTGTTGTTACGCTCTTAGATTTAGACCATGAAGAATAAATCTTGGTGGATTTGCCGTTTACCTTAACAGTCTTATAAGTTCTTACTCTTACATAATACTTTTTGCGAGGAGTAAGGCTTGAAACTGACTTTGAAGTTGTTGTATTCTTTGAAATGGTTGTGGTCTTTGCACTGCTGAACTTGCTGTTTGTTGCGTACTGAACCTGATAACCGGTTGTCTGTGTCTTCTGTGCTTTATAGGTTACTTTGAAGCCTTTTGCAGTAGCTGATACAGAGCTAATCGTAGTGGATTTTGGTATAATTGTAAATGTTTTGCTTTTGGTTTTTGCACTCTTGTACTTTCCCTTGAAAGTAACTTTTACAGTATATTTACCAACATTTTTTCTTCCGCTTGGATATTTTACTGTGTAGTACTTTGAAGAGATTTTCTTGCCCTTATTATCTTTAGCAGTAACTGATGGCTTTTTTGCTTTACCGTTATAAGTATAAGTCGTTGTTGAAAGAGAAATACTTTTAACAGAAGCAGTAGCAGCAAAAGCTGAACAATCAACAGCCGCCATAACGCCGAAAAGCATTACTAATGATAAAACTAAGCTTAATGTTTTTTTCATAATTGTGTTCTCCTTACTAATTATTGATAAGATAATATTAACGCTTTCATCTGATAATGTCAATCATTTTATATGCTAAATATGTAAATTTTGAAAAAAGAAAGACAATAAATATTAAAGCACCGCAAGGTAGATGATCTGCCGTGCGGTGTATTTTTTGCAGAATTTTACAAGGAACTATTCCTCTGAATAGCAACTCTATACTATTCTGTAGAAATACATCATAATATGGAGGTAATTACAGAGATGAGGGAGGTTTTTATCGAAATGGATCCAAGTAAACTTAAGTGTGAATATTTAAACGGAGCATATAACGACATAGCAAATTTACTTGGAATTGAGGCTGTACTAAAAATACACGCAGCCTACAGAGGTCAGCAGATTACTTTTCCTGTTCAGCTTTTCACAAAAGAATTTATTGCGGCGCAAATAGTCAATGAATATGACGGATATAATGTAAAGCAGTTAGCAACTAAGTTTGGATATAGTGAAAAATGGATAAGAAAAATACTCAAAGACCATATTGATAATACATAATGAAGGAGAAATAAAATGGATTACAAATTTTGTCCTAACTGCGGAAAAGAGGTACAACCGAATTCTAACGCTTGCACGGAATGCGGAACAATTCTTAATGAAAAGGCAGTTAAAGAAATTAACGCATCTAAAATTCCTAACGGAATAAATATCAATATTGATAAAAACAAGATTAAAGATAATGTAAACAGTTTTTACAACAATGTTAAAAATATTGATACAGATAAAATAAAACAGAATGTAGGCAATGTATATAACAACGCTGTTGATGTTGCTAAATCAAAAAAGAAAGTAGCATTGATAGCAGGTGTTGTTGCGGTTGTTACTGTAATTGCAATCGTGCTGATTGCAATATTAGGCAGTAACGGTGGAAATAGCAAAAAGGAACAATTAGCAATTCAAACTGCCGAAAACTATTATAGTGAGCGTATGGGCGACCAGTACAACAATTTAGTTATGGAATCTACTATTGCTAAAAGTGACAACTTAGGTGTTGTTTATATTGTTGATGTATCAATCAAATCACATATGAAAGCTTATGAAAATGACAATACACCAACTGAAGAAGACAGTGAACACGGCATACTGATTCCAATTATTTTTAATGAGGACGGAACTTGCACGATTGCTCCTGATACAAACTTATTAGATAACGCATACTACTATGAAGAAGAACATCAAAACAAATTGTCACAGTTAGAATTCACTTGGATAACAACTGTTTAAGGAGGGATTACGATTAGCAAAATATGCAATAACTGTGGAGCGGAGAACAATGACGAAGCAAAATTCTGCTATAAATGTGCCGCAGATATAAAAGATATTGAACCTAAAAAAGAAATAGTACTTGCTGATGATGAAAAACAATGTCCGCATTGCAAAACTATCAATACTATTGAAGCTAAGTTTTGCAAAAACTGTGCTAAATCTTTTTCAGAGGAAACTCAAATCGAGCAAGAACCTATAATAACAGAAAGCGCAGAAATAGTTGATATTCCAAATGAAAATATTCAACCTACGGTAAAGCCTAACAAAAAGAGTATTCCTATGCCTTTATTAATTGGAATAATAGCCGTTGTATTAATTGCAGTTGCAGTAGTAATTGTTAAAGGAAACAAAAAGCCTTCAGCTCCTGCAAAACCAAATACAACAGTAACAACAACTGCAAAAAACACAACAAAAGAAAGCTCAACCGCACCAACCACACAGCAACAATCAACAGAGGCAAAAAGCTGGAAAGAGTTGTATCTTTCAAAAATAGATGAATTGAAATATTCTTTAGAAGATCCGATGTTCGCTTCATATACTCTGTATGATATGAATTTAGATGGTATTCCTGAACTTATAGTTGATGACGGAAGAAGCTCAGCAGAAAGTATGTTTTCGTTTTATACAGTTAAAAATAATCAATTAATATCTCTTGGTGAACATTTTTCAGGAGATAGTCATATAGAAGTATCAGAAGGCGTCCTTTATGCAGTTTATACGCATGGGGGCTACCAAATAATAAACCAAATAACTATATTCGGATATAAAATTGAAGCTGTCAAAATATACGAAGTAGAAGGCGAAAACACATTTAGAACAATGGGAGAAGACCTTGAATTCTTTGAATTTGATTCTGAATATAGTCCATTAAATCAATATTAGGAGGAAATAAAATTATGGAAACTAAAAAATGTCCAAACTGTCAAAATGAAATACCTGCAGACTCAAATTTATGCCCTTACTGCGGTACAAATATGAACAGCAATATTAACACACCTGATAATAAATCAGTTGATAACGGAAACATCAAAAGAGGCTTATTGGTTGCTTTACTTGCAATTATAGGCATTGTTGTTATGTTCGCATTCCGTGCATGGCTCGGTGTCCCTATTTATTTGGTAGCCTTCTTTATCGCAGCTATGCAGCTTCGCAACGAATACGAAGCTGAAGGCGGAGCTTTAGACGAATTCATTAAAGACTGCATAAAGAATAAAGATATCGGAACAAAATTAATGACAGTTGTTGTATTGATATTACCTGTTGTACTTATAATAGGAGCATATCGCTGGATAATTACCGATTCATATCGTGATGCAGGATTATGGTATTAACAATTTTCAAAATTAATTAGGAGAATATAATTATGGGACTTTTTGATAAATTCAATAAGGATGAATTTTTAGACAAAGCAAAATCCTCAATGGGAAATGTTGCTTCCACTGTTAAAGAAAAAGCGGCTGAAGCTAAGGCTGCTTCAGACCAAAAGAAGGCAGAAAAGGCAGCTCTTGAAAAAGAAATGACAGACAAGGCAAATCAATCAACAGCAGATATTATTAATTCCATTCTTGCTTATGAAAATAACGGAAGCGTATTTAATGACTTAAGCAAAGAACAAATACTATCTTTCACAAAAAATTTTTACGATAAAATTGTTCTTCCTGCAAGCAGTGTTCAGCTTACAAGAATTCAAATGCCCCCTTTCATTTCGCCAAAGCTGATTGAAAGATTCGGAAAGACTGTTCCAATGTTTGATACCTCTGAAACACCTATATTACATATAAAAGCAGACAGTAAGCAAGAACTTATGCTGACTGAAAAAGCATTATATTTTGTTCTGAACTGCACAGGTAATGAAAAATATCTTTCAAAGGGAAGAATTCCTATTGAACAGATAAGCGAAATATCTTTTGTTATCGGCGAAGATAAAGAGCTTTCAACTGTAAAATGTGATGAATACGAATTAGCAGGCTTTATAACCGATAAAGTTATCAGAGAAGATTTCATTGCACTGAATGAATATTTCAATAGAATGAAAAATCATAATTTTGAAATTACGAATGAACAAGTTGACCAGATGATAAGAACAAAAATCGGTGATAAGGTTTGTACTGAAATTCAAAAATATATGATTTATGACAATGAACAGTTTGTCTATTTCGCTTGGGGACTTAATTCCCTTTCTGCAAAGGACTACATTGTATGTACTACATCTCAAATCATTGTTATGGACAGAGAGCTTTTTGGTGCAACAGCAAATGTTAAACAGCTTTATTATGAAGATATAACATCGGCAAGCACAGAGCAGAATTCAAACAGTAACGATTTAACTGTATATCTTCTCGAGTCCGCTTTAACTGCAGCAACAAAAACCTGTGACCTTAATTTAAGTGTTGCAGGAAGCAATATGAAAATAAGCACACTTTATAAGGTTGAGGCTGAAAGAGTTGTTCAGGTTTATCACGAATACAGAAAAATCAGCAAACAGGCAAATCAACCGCAGGTAATTGTTCAGCAGCAAGCACCAAGTAACAATGTTGATGTTGTTGAACAAATACAGAAATTAAAAGGCTTGCAGGAGGCAGGTATTTTAACCGAAGAAGAATTTAATGCTAAAAAAGCAGAATTACTTGCTAAAATGTAAAATCAAATAATTCATCCCACAATCTGCTGAAATGGATTGTGGGATTTTTTATTGAGGTAACAGAACTTTCCTCTTGCTATCGAAAGGTACACTGTACCTTTCTCCCAAATTTTTTCGGCTTGCACCTCAAAATTTGGAGCCACGT